>CAMJTZ010000010.1 GCA_946408865.1 uncultured Clostridia bacterium | reverse complement strand
TCCGGTTTCCGTCCATGGCTTTGCGGATGGCCTGGACGGAATGGATCATATCCCGGTTCTTTGCCTTAATATGCTCGGAGATTAAGATCTGCGGCTTCAGTTCTCCCTGGTGGGAAGGACCGGCCATGGCGGTAAGGCGGTTCATCAGCTTCCGGCTCTGCTTTTCCGGAATAAACTGCGAGGAAGAAACCGCGTCGATCAGGATCTGCAGTTCCGCGGGGGTGAACTTCCTTGCCTTCCAGGCATACTTTGTGGGCAGGCCTTCCGATTCCCGGATATCGATCCTATATCCGCTGTCGATAATGGACTGAACCTCTTTCCGCAGGGTGCGGATGGAGCATTCATAACCCTCCGCCTCCAGCACGGCGCGGAGATCCGCCGTGGTCAGCCAGGTTTCGTCGTCCGAATTTTTCTTCAGTGTCTGCAAAAGAAGCAGAATCCGGTCTCTGTTCGGCATTTCGGTATCCTCTATTTTCGGGTTTTTTTATGCGGAAATCATTGTATCACAAAGGCTGTATATTTGTCTACTTTTCAGTCATGCACGTTTTTGCAGGGGTTGTGGAAAAGTCAAAAAAGAAGGCAGATCGGTCCGCTCACGGCGCAGACCGCAATGGACGCGATCGCCGCGGCTCCCATGCCGCTCGTCCAGCTGAATCCGAAAACCTTGGCTCCGTCGACGCCGCCGTTCACATTGGAAAAAATCGGGATTTTTTGGAAGGCCGGGTTCAGTGGTGGTCTTGCCATTGACAACGCTAATGATCGTTAGTATAATCGCTAATGTTAATGAGTCTGAAGGAGGCGCCGAGATGAACCGGAAAGAAGAGATCATCCTTGCAACGCTGGAGCTGGCAGCCGCGAACGGGCTGAAATCCGTATCCATGTCCCGGATCGCGGACAGGGTCGGCATCAAAGCACCCTCGCTGTACAACCATTTCAAATCCAAGGATGAAATCGTCAGCGCGATGTATGTCTATCTCCGGGAAAAGGCGCTGGAAAACCGGTCTTCCGGATTCGCGGATCCGGGAGATCTTGCGGAGAAGAGCCTGGAGCAGATTCTTACGGAATCGCTCCGCGGCTATCTGGGAATGATTGCGGACCCGAACCTGATGCTGTTCTTCCGGGTGCTCTATTCCGAAAGGCCGATCAATCCGCTTGCCGCGAAGATCGTGCTGGAGGAAACCGAGCATATGCTCCGCTCCACGAAGAATCTTTTCTACGCCCTGGCTGTGCACGGAAAGATGAAAAGCGAAGGTGCGGACACCGCGGCCATGACTTTCGCCCTGACGGTCCATTCGCTCATTGATTACGGGATGGACCGGATCACCGCCGGAGAAGCGGACGCATCCGGCGGCGAAAGCCTTTACACAAAAGAAATGGCGGAATTTATCCGATGGTTCTGCCTGCAGACAGGAGGAAAAAGCAATGGACAGGAAACTGATTAACTGGCTTGGATTAACCGGAATGATCGCTTTTATTTCCTATACGCTGGCGGTGGTGATCTCCCCGTCTGCGTTTCCGGGTTACAACTGGATGGAGCAGGCGGTCAGCGACCTGTCCGCGGACAGCGCGCCTTCCAGGATGCTCTGGAACCGGCTTGCCGCTTTTTACGGAATCTGCAGCGTGGTCTGCCCCACCTGTGTTTCCGTCCGGATCTCCGAAAAACCGGTTTCCACCCGGCTTTTCCGGGTCGGGATGCATCTGTTCACAGCCATGAGCTGGGTTTCCGGCATCGGATACACGATGTTTCCGCTCGCGGACAGCGGGAAGGAAATCGCGTCCTTCCAGGAAATCATGCACATCATTGTAACAGCCGCTGTCGTGCTGCTTTCGGTTGTTTCCCTGGTATGCCTGATTGCTGCCGGATTCAGAAAAGGCGGAATCCGGGGAATCGGCATCTGGGCTGCCGCCGCGCTGGTCCTGATGCTTATCGGAGCCATCGGGCAGAAAGCGGTCCCGCCGCAGTATTTCGGCGTGACAGAGCGGTTCAGCGTGTTCGCGGCGGTTGGGTTCACCGCAGTCTGCGGCCTGTATCTGTTCAGCGATTTTTCTGAAAAAAGGTCCCGGGCCTGATCCGGCGCGCATGGAACGCCCATATATTACCCCGCCGCGGACCGGGAAACCATCTGGTGACCGGCTGTTCTGTTGACAGATTCGCAGGGCAGGTTATAATCCTGATATACTGATTTATTCACACAAATTGTTCCATGAAGGAATCTGCTGTTTCAGGAGGTCATATTCATGATGAAAAAGTTTACATCGCTGCTGCTGTGCGTCCTGCTGGCCGTGTCCGCGGCCCTGGCTGAGGGCGGCACAATTCCGGACGGACGCTGGCTGGACGCCGACGTCGTGGGGAATGTGACGGCGGACACCCCCGCCGCGCTGAAGGACGATTACGGCCTGTTTGTCAACAAGGACTGGATTCTGCAGGCGGCGATCCCTGCCGGGGAAGCCAGCACCGGTTCGCTGGAGGATGTCAGCCGTACGCTGAAGGAGCAGCAGATCGCGCTGCTGAAGGACGACAGCCTCACCGGGCACGACGCCGATCTGGTGCACAAGCTCTACGCGCTGGCTTCGGACTGGGACTACCGCAACGTCCAGGGCGTGGAACCGGTCATGCCCATGATGAAGGCGATCCGGGGCATCGACAGCCTGGAAGCGTACACCGGCTACCTGCTGAACAGGAGCAACCTCAAAAGATTCTATCCGCTGGGCATGGCGGTAGCCGCTGACCTGACCAACCCGGACATCAACATCACCATGATCGGCGCGCCCACCCTGCTGCTCCAGGATGCGGCGGAATACGCCGGCCACACCCAGGCGGGCGAATTGTACCATACCCTGTATGAGCAGCTTGGAACGTACATGCTCACGCGGCTGGGCTACAGCGGGGACGAGGCCGCTTCGGCCGTCGCGAACGCCTTTGCCTTTGAGGGGCTGATGGCCGCGCACATGAAGCCCGCGGCGGCGCGCTACCAGGCGGATTACTATACGAGTGTGCTCAACTACTTCAGCCCGGAGGAGCTTTCGGCGCTCGCGGGCAGCTTCCCGGTTCTGGATATGCTCCGGGCTTTCGGCCTGCAGACCGGCCGGAAATTCCTGGTTACGGAACCCGACTACATTGCCGCGCTGCAGGAGATCTGCACGGAGGAAAACGTCGTCCTCATGCGGGACTGGATGGCACTGAAGACGGCGCTCTCCGTAACGACCCTGCTGGACCGGGAGACCCTTCAGCAGACGGAGGCCATCTCGAACGCCATGATGGGCGCATCCGGCGCGAGCAGCGACGACTATCTCGCGCTGCAGACCGTGACCAGCCTGCTGCCTGTGCCGATGGACAACCTGTATATCCAGGCTTACTGCACGGAGCAGGAGCGCCAGGATATGCTGGACATCATCCGGGACGTCGTATCCTTCTACCGGACGATGCTGGAATCCGTGGACTGGCTGAGCGACGAGACCCGCGCGAAGGCCGTCGAAAAGCTGGACTGCATGCGCATCAACGCGGTCTATCCGGACACCCCCGGCGACTGGTCCGGCCTGGACTTCGCCGGGACCGAAGACGGCGGCAGCCTGCTGGAAGCGAACTGCGCGGTTCAGGAGTTTGCGATTTCCCTGCAGTCGCAGAAGATCGACACCCCCGTGAAAAAGGACGAGTGGGACCAGATGCTGATGCCGACCTCGACGCCCAACGCCTCCTACGACCCCCAGAAAAACGCCATCAACATCCTGGCGGGCTTCCTCAGCGGCGAAGTCTACAACGAGCAGATGAGCTACGAGCAGAAGCTGGGCGGCATCGGGGTGATCATCGGACATGAGATCAGCCACGCCTTCGACACCAACGGCGCCCAGTTCGACAAGAACGGCGCGATTTCCAGCTGGTGGACGCCGGAGGACTACGCGGCATTCCAGGCGCGGGCGGCGAAGCTGGCGGCCTGGTACGACGGCTTCATCCCCTGGGAGGGCGCGACCTTCTCCGGAAAGCAGGTGCAGACCGAAGCCATCGCGGACATGGGCGGCATGAAGTGCATGCTCGCCATCGCCGCGCAGCGGGAGAATTTTGACTACGACGCCTTCTTCCGGCAGTTCGCCACGATCTGGCGCATGCAGGGGCTGCCTGCCTTCCTCGTAACGAAGGTCGCCACGGACGTCCATCCGATGCGCTACATGCGCGTCAACGCGACGCTGGCCCAGTTTGACGATTTCGTCAACTTCTACGGCATTCAGCCCGGCGACGGCATGTACATCGCGCCGGAGGACCGGGTCGCCGTGTGGTAATCATTCATCTTATAAAAATATGAAGGCAGATCGCTCTGCCTTCTTCTGTTTATCCTGAAGTTCTGCTCCGTTCCCGGCTGTTACCGCTGCGGTAATGCCTCCGCCGCTTTATTCGGTCACGGGTCTGAAGGACTGCAGAACGGTTTTGAACCGTTCAATGTCCTCATCGGTGACGGAATGATCTGTAATGCGTCCGCTTTTTATCTTTCCGGTCTGATCAGAACACAATCCGGTAAAGCTCATACCTTCCGGGCATGGCCTGAAGCTCGAAGACGGTTTCTCCGTCCTTTTTGTACAGCGGGGGGATCCGGACGGCCTCTCCGGTACGGAAATCCTTCCGCACCGGCATTTCCAGCGCCTGCGCGTCGCCGGTGACATGGAGATATACGACGGACGGCTGGGCCTGGGACGTTACGTAAGGATAAAGAATCAGGGTGCCGTTGTCATAGGGGAAGAGGCTGACGCCCGCTTTGCATTCCAGCCAGGCGCCGCCCGCCGGAAACTCCGCGCGGATACGGGTCAGGGCTTTGCCGGGGAATTTATAGAAATCCGGGAAGCTGTCCGGAACGGCAAGGGTCCACAGCTGGCCTTTTCCGTAGGTATCCTTCAGGAGAATGCCGAAGCTTTCCTCCGTATCGCCGACCTTGACAACCGCCCAGGTGGCGTTGTTCCGGAACTCGCAGACGGGCAGACTGATTTCCTCCGTTCCGGTGGGGTAATCCACCCGGTGCGCGGGGCCGGAAGCTTCAATCCGGTAGCGGCGGCCGCGGATTTTCCGGCCGGTGAAACGGATGGAGGTCATGCGCTGAACGCCCCGGTCCATGGCCGCTTCCAGAAAGCCGCCGGTGACCAGGGCTTTTCCGCCTTCCGCCACATATTTCTCCAGCTTTTCCACGATCTCCGGATCGCAGGCGGAAGAACGGGTCAGCAGGATATACGGAGCGTTTTCCGGCCAGTACGGCGTCAGCATGACCGGCAGGCCGCACATGCCCAGAAAGTCCTGCACGTTGTCCTCGCCCTGGCAGTTGTCCGGCAGGTAACACTGAATGCCGACCGGGTTCCCGCAGTGGTCCAGCACTTCGTCCAGCTTATCCAGGTGATATCCCAGCGGCGGAATAAAGGCGCTGTCCGCAAGGGCCTGGAAACAGAACATCATCAGCTCCTTCGGCTTTGAGAAGGCGGTCAGGAACGCCTGCTCCAGATACTGTTCCGTAATGTGCAGGTCAAAGGGATCGAACCAGCCGCCGCCGTTGTGCCCCGGCCACATGGATTCGAAATAGGTCATCAGGGAATAGCTCAGGTACCGGGGCAGGTGCTGGTCCGTGGTGACGGTGTCGCGGGCTTCGGTACCGGTATAGATCCGGTCGAAGAGCTTTCGCTGCGCGGCGGGGTTGTAGCCGGTTTCCTGGTAGCTTTCCGCCCAGTTGGGATACTTGATGGTGATTTTGCACTCCGGGTTCGCCGCCTTTGCGGGGCCGATGATCTCCTCCCGGCTGACCTTTTCCATTAAAGCCAGGCGGTACGCCTTCCAGCTGCCGTCCGTGACGCCGTGCTCCCGGTTGAAGGCGTCCCGGCCTTTCCGGCATGCTTCGCAGGTGCAGTTGGTGAAAAAGAAATCGTCGATGATAAACTCGCTGAAATGCTTTCCCAGGAAGGAACATACTTCCCTGAGCCGGGAAAGCATCTTTTCATCGTTGTAGCAGAAGGTGTCAAAGAGCCGCTGCTTCGGCGCGTCCCCTTTGGGGGTCCGGATGGTGGTGGTGAGGCCGCCGGCCACTTCCACGCCGTGGGCTTCAAAGACCTTCCGGCAGAGCTCCAGGCGGTCTTCCTCCGCCAGAACACTGCCGCGGAAGGGCTCCAGGTATACTTTGTCAATCCGCAGATATTTCTCAAAGAACCGCAGGTCCTTTTCCAGCTTTTCCTTTTCCGCCCGGGCGGTTCCCTGCGCGACAAAATAGGTTGCAAGTCTGAAGTTCCGGTAGTTGCCCATTGCAGTATCCCCTTTTCCTTTTTTGTCCGCCCGTTCCTTATTCCCGGCGGCTGTTTCTCCGGGCGGAAGGATTCTTTTCATAATAGATCCGCTTATCCTCATACATCCGCTCATCCGCGATCCGCAGCGCCTCCCGGATACACGCCGTGCTTTCCTCCGCGTGATAGCCGACGGCAAAGCTCAGCCTGTTATACTTTTTCGCCGCGCGGCGGAGCTGTTCCGCCTTCCGGGCCAGTTCCTCCTCTGTCGCGCCGAGAAGAATCACGGTAAACTCATCCCCTCCGGCACGGTAGATCTCATCGTCGTTAAAAACTTCCCGCAGCGCGGATACGGCGTCCCGCAGAAGCTGATCCCCCGCCTCATGGCCTTCCCGGTCATTCACGGTCTTCAGTCCGTTCAGATCGGCAAAAACAATCCCCACAGGTTTTCCGTTCGCGGCGACCAGGCGGTCCACATCATTGTTCATTTCATTCCGGTTCAGCACGCCGGTGAGCATATCCCTGGAGGACAGGATCTTCAGACGGTCCATCAGCAGATGATTGTTGATTTCCGATCCGAGGATAAAGGTTGTCAGTTCAAGCGCCTCCTTGATTCTCGGCGCGTTTTCAGCATTGAAGTTCGTTGCCCATATATAGCCCAGCAGCCTGTTTCCGAACTTCAGCGGGAAGAGAATCACCGAAGACGCCCGGTTGTCCTTCAGGCTCTGATACCATTCCGGATTCCGCTCCCGGACGACTTCCATATCCTGCTCGTTTTTGGCGATCAGGCAGTTGCTGCCGGATACGGTTCTTTCCCAGCCGGCGGCAATGGCGTAAAAAGCATCGTCAACCAGCTCAGACACAGGACGCAGGTCCGAGTCCGGCGCCCGGTCTTCGCACAGAACAGAACAGGTCTGCTTCTCCTGATCCAGCAGCAGAATACAGCATCTTTCCGCGGAGCACAGCTCCCGCAGTTTGATGATGACGTCATTCATCGCCGCTCCGAAATCCGAGTTTCCCCGCAGCTCCACGCAGGTTTCCAGGACAGTGGAGGCAAGGTCTCCGGAGATCTGGGAGATTCTGGACGAATCCGCTTCCTGATTGATTTCCATCGTGTAGGTACAATAGCACAGATTTCCGTCTTCCTCCGCCAGCGGCAGAAAAGTCATGTTGAACCATACGTCAAACCGGTCGGGATGCGCATAGGCATGGGGGCATTTCTTTTCCACGGCGGCCCTGTAGCAGAAATCCTCAAAATTCAGATCCTTCGTCAGATAATCCGTATACAGACTGTTGGGAACGAATTTCGTCGTCAGCATCACAACATCCCCCATGGGATGTTCAATGGAGCTGATATACGCCTCGTTCCCGGTCACGATCCGGATCTCCCCGTAACCGCCCTCCTGCTTTTTCTCAACAGAAACGACGCATGTCATCGCCGCCATGCTGTCAACAACTTTCTGAAAATCCATGACCTGTCTCCTTTCCCTGCTTCGGCCCGCCTGCTTTTGCGGCCCGCCGCCGGGGCGCGTGCTCCGGAAGCGCATTTTCTTCTTCTTTGTCTGCATCAAGATATACAGTATTTTACATCTTCCGGGCCAGGCATTCAATCTTCATTTCATCCACCAGGCTTTTTTGCAGTCATAAACGTTCACGCCGGAGCGGAGATAGCGGATCAGAATTTCCGCGCAGGCGCGGCTGTCGCTGTCCGCTTTGTGATGGTCCAGCCCGATCCGGTAATAGCTGCACATTTCATTCAGCCGGTGGCTGATCCCGGGCAGCACCTTTCTGCCGATCCGCACCGTGCACACATACGGAACCTGCGCCTTCCACAGGATCCCGTAATCGTTCAGGCACTTTTTCAGAACGCCCAGGTCAAAGGGAGCGTTGTGCGCGGCGAGAATGCCGCCGGACAGAATCGGCCGGATCCTCGGCCACAGCTGCCCGAAGGTCGGCGCGGACGCCACAGTATCCGCGCTGATTCCCGTCAGTTCCGTATTGAAGGAATCAAACGGTTCCTCCGGATTGACATAGCTGAAAAACTCTTCCGTAATCACGCCGTCCTCCACCACCGTGATCCCGATGGCGCTCATCCGGTCGTTCCGGGCGTTGGGCGTTTCCACGTCGAAGCAGACAAACCGGTTTCCGGAGAATCCGGACTGCGGCGCCCCGGACGACAAACGGCCGACGACCTTTCCGGACAGCCTTTCCGCAAGCAGCGTGTTTCTTTTGTCGACGGTAACGTTCCGGACGCAGTATCCGACGGCTTTCTTCTGGCCGACGAGCACCAGCGCCTTTTTCGCCCGGGTGACGCCGGTGTAGAGCAGATTGCGCTGCAGCATCATGAAATGAGTCATCAGGACCGGCATGACCACAATGGGATACTCCGCTCCCTGCGCCTTGTGGACCGTCGTCGCGTACGCCAGGACAATCTCGTCCAGTTCCACCGCGTCGTATTCGATCCCGCGGTCGTCAAAAAGGATCGTCAGGGATCTGTCATCCGGATCGATTTTCCGGATCACGCCGATATCCCCGTTGAAGACTTCCTTGTCATAATTGTTCCGGATCTGCATCACCCTGTCGCCGGGCCGGAAGGCGTAACCTCCCCGGCGCAGTTCGGGCACGGCGTTTCCGTTACTTTCCGCGGCGGGCGGATTCAAGGCGGCCTGCAGGAGCTGGTTCAGGTTTGCCGCGCCGGCCGCGCCGCGCTGCATGGGCGTCAGCACCTGTATGGACTGCGGATCGGTTCCGTAGTATTTCGGCAGCCTGCTGCGCACCAGATCCACAATGAGGGCGGCGGCTTTTTCCGGCTCCTCCGCGCTCTGGAAAAAGAAATCCGTGCCTTTCGCGTTGGACAGATCGGGAAACTCGCCGTGGTTGATCCTGTGGGCGTTTGTGATGATCCGGCTGGCCGCGGCCTGCCGGAAGATTTTTGTCAGCGTGATGACCGGAAAAACGCCGCTCTCAATCATGTCCCGCAGCACATTTCCGGCGCCGACGGAAGGCAGCTGGTCCACGTCCCCGACCAGGATCAGCCGCATGGCGTCCGGTACGGCCCGCAGGAGGGAGTACATCAGCATCACATCCACCATGGAGCATTCGTCCACAATGAGCACGTCGCCCTCCAGCGGGTTTTCCTCATTCCGTTTATAGCCTTCCGGCGGTTTGAATTCCAGCAGCCGGTGAATCGTTTTCGCTTCCATGCCGGTCACTTCGGACAGGCGCTTCGCGGCGCGGCCGGTCGGCGCGGCAAGCAGAACCTTCAGGCCGGCAAAGGAGCGGATGATGCCCATGGTTGTGGTGCTCTTTCCCGTGCCGGGGCCGCCGGTCAGAATCATGATCTTGCTCTCGCGCGCTGTCCGGATGGCTTTCAGCTGCGCCTCGTCATATTCGACGCCGTCCCCGGAGCCTTCCGGTTCACGGACCGGCCGGACCGGCGCGGTTTCAGCGATTTTCCGCAGCCTGTTATGGATCCCCGCCTCAGAGCGGAAAAACGGCGGAAGATAAATCGCGTAATCTTCCGTATCCGGGATCTGGACAAGGATCACATCCTCCGCCTGGATCATTTCATTCAGCGTGTCCGTCAGAAGCTCCGCCCGCACATCCAGCAGCGTCACGCCCGCTTCAATCAGCTGATCGCTTTCCGCATAGCAGTGCCCGTCCTCCGCCAGCTTATTCAGCGTGTACATCAGTCCGCTGCGCAGCCGGACAGTTTTTTCCTTTTCAAAGCCGAGTTTTGCGGCGATCGTGTCCGCCGTCTTAAAGCCGATGCCCCAGATGTCGTCCGCGAGCCGGTACGGGTTCTCCCGGACCACGTCGACGCTGTCCGCCCCGTACTGTTTAAAGATCTTTGTGGCGTGGGCCGTGCTGACGTCATGCCCCTGCAGGAAAAGCATGATGTTTTTGATTTCCTTCTGCTCCGCCCACGATTTTTTGATTTTCTCCACACGGACTTTTCCGATGCCTGGAACGCGGATCAGCTCATCCGGATTGTCCTCGATCACATTCAGCGTATCCGCGCCGAATTCCTGAACGATACGCCTGGCATACATCGGGCCGATCCCTTTGACCAGGCCGGAGCCGAGATATTTCTCGATTCCGTAAACCGTTGCGGGCAGCGTTTCCTCAAAGGTTTCGATGGAGAACTGCCTTCCGTACTTCGCTTCCAGCTTCCATGTCCCCGTCAGGGCCAGGACAGATCCGACGTGAACGTCCGGCATCGCTCCGACCGCGGTAATGAGATCGTTATATCCCTTCGCCCTGCACCGGATGACGGAATACCCGTTCTGTTCATTCCGGTAGGTTATGCGCTCCACAACGCAGCGCAGCCGTTCCATCTTCCGTCACCTCGCTTTCCGGTTCCGCAGGATACCGAAAAGTATACCATCTTCACGGAAAAAACGACAGGACAAACAGAAATTGACAAAAATTTCCGGACCGGCTATCATTCTCCTGTACCGGTTCTGAATCTCACAGACAGGAGAATAACGTCATGAAAAAAAGGTTTTTCCGTCTGCTTTCCATTCTGTTGGCGGCAGTGCTGCTGCTCTCCGCGCTGCCGGCCGCAGCTGACGCGCCGGAGAAATACGCCGCGCATCCGATGCTGTGTACGCCCCCGTTCGCTTCCGGCACCGCGGAAGTGCCGGTGCTGGTGACAACGGAGGATCCCGCGCGCGCCTCCCTGACGGAGGCGGACATCGCCGCGGAAATCCTCTTCTTCCCCTTTGACGCCGCGGCGGGGCTTTACGCCTCCGCCGGAGAGGCGGCCGGCAGCCGGGCGGAAATCCTGCGCCTGTCGGACGACCGGCACGCCTATACCGTCCGCCTCACGGAGCCCGGAAAATATCTGCTGTCCGGCATGCCGTACTACGTGCTGGATCCGGAGGCCGCCCCGCTGGCCGGCCTGCGGGCGGAACTGGAGGAAACGGTTGAAAACAGCCTCGGCAATACAGAAAAAGCCACCGCCGGAAAGCTGCATGACTGGCTTTGCGCCCGGGTCAGCCCCGCCCTGCCGGAAGACCGGGCGGACCTGGCTGCCGCCTGCGCGGATCCCGTGAACGCGCTGCTCACCGGCTTCGCGCTCCGGGAGGCCTATGCGCCCCTGTACCGGATGCTGCTGCAGGCGGCGGGAATCCGCTGCCTGGTCGTCACAGGACAGGCGGGAGAAGAGGAAGCCTCCTGGAACCTCTGCAGCCTGGACGGGAAGTGGTCCTGGACAGACTGCGCCCTCGATGATGTGAAGGATAAGAAGCAGAAGAAATACCTGCAGCTGGATGACGCGAAAATCGCGAAAGACCATACCCTGTCCGCCGCGGACGCCGCATTTGCGGACAGCATGATCCGTACCAGCGCGGCAGACCGGTTCCTCGACGGAACGCTTCCCTTCCCGCTGACAGAGCAGCCTGTCAATTCAGACCGGCGGCTAGAGCTGTTATTTTATGACGGGCCGGCCGTTGTCGTGGGAGACAGCGCCACGGTAACCTGGCACATCGCAGCCAACCATCCGGTGGTCTACAGCGGCCAGGATCCCGCGGAATACGTGATCATGAACTTCCTGTACTATGGCTGGCTGGACGAAGACCATTACTACAGCTGTTCCGAAAGCGACATGGCGCCTGAACCGGCGAAAGCCCCGAAGGTCTCCGATCTTTCTGAACTGATAACGGTGGACGCGGTTGCGGACGACCTGTCCTCCTTTACCGTGACCTTCCGCAGACCCGGCATGTATTCTTTCTGGAATAACGCAAACTTCTGGCTGATCAGCCCGGAACAGACCGAGCTGGTTTCCCTGGCGGAAAACATCAACAAGGCGGTGGAGAGCGCCGCGAGCCCGACCGAGAAGGAAACCGCGAAAAAACTGCTGAAATGGCTGTGCGGAAAAATGGCTTATGATTACGGTTTCGGGGAGACCCCCCGGGCTATGGTGGGCGACTATGAAGCCATGACCGCCCTGCTCTGCGGCAAAACCGTCTGCGCCGGCTACACGGCAACCTACAGCATGCTGCTGCAGCAGGCGGGGATCCTGTCCTTCCCCATCAGCGGAACCGTCCGGGCCGGTGGACACGCCTGGGACCTTTGCCGCTTTGACGGCGTCTGGAGCCACACAGATCCCACCTGGTGCGATCCCGGGATGAAGTATTTCGCCATGTCTCCTGAACAGATCCGGAAGGACCATGAGGAATATAACCGGTGGATCACAGACCATCTCTTCTTCAGCGATTCCCTCTCCCTCTGGATGAGCCAGTTTGAGGCAGAATACAAGCCCGCGGATTACATCCCCCGCGCCCTGAAGACACTGCCCTCCTCCATCAGCGGCTACGGCTTTCCGGCGCAGACCCCTGCCTTCATCCGTTTCACGGAAACCGATCTGAACAACACGGGCTGTTTTACGAAGATCATGATGAACACGAAAGCCGTGCGCTGCGATGTTTTCGAAGTGGAGATCCCTGACGGCGCGAAGGAAATCTGCGGCCTCTGCTGCGGCGGCGCGGAACGGATGGATTACATGTCCGTCCTTCCCAGGGGAATGAGTCTGATGAAGGCCCGCGCCGCTTCCTATGACTATAACAGCTCACTGAAGAAACCCGCTGTCCTGACCACAGCATATTACCGGAAAGGGGAATGGCTCAGCACCGCCTATGAGTACCTGGTCCCCATGAAAAAGAACGAGATCCGGGGGTATACGGAAAGGAGCTTCCGGGCGTTCGGCTACAACGAGGAGCAGAAACCCGCCTGGACCGCCTGGCATCTGGAAAACGACGCCGGCAAAAAAGAAATCAGGATCAACTTCACCGCGGACGGAGCAGTGGATTCGTATTCCATCACGGTCACTGCGGCGAGCGGAACGGATATTTCCTGGACATGCGCGGCGGACGGCACCCTGCAGAAGCTGAACGGAGAAGAGGTTCAGGACCCGCAGGCCGCCGATCCGGGAGCCTGGGAACCCCTGCGCTTTGAGTAAGACGGTCCCTGATCCGACTGTGTTTTTATACAGATTGGTCCTGTTACAGATCATGCTTCAGGCGTTCCGTGAAGGGACGCCTTCTTTTTTACATCTGAAAAAGATGAACCCGGGACGGTGCATGCTGAAACCCTCCGCAGATTAAATCTGTCCTTTGAAATCCGCCGCGGCGGCAATCCGGCCGTCCTGATGCAGCGCGGCGAAGTGCACGGTATTCCCGGTGATTCTGCTCCGGACAGAGATCTCCTCCCCCTCCCTGCACTGGGACATGAAGCAGATTTCCATCTCGTTCGGGGCAAAAGCATGCCAGAAGGCGCTGTCATACGCGTCCTGGAACATGGCGATATAGTGCAGATTATTCATATGCCGGTTGACGTCCAGGTCGGACGCCCGGACCGTGCGGATATACCGCTCTTCCGTTCCGTCCGCCGTTTTTTCGATTCCGAGAAAATCCGGGATGTCATTCGGAACGTCCTCGGCAAAATCCTCCGGAAATTCAATTGCACTCAGGCGCAGGGGACGCTGCCGGGTCAGGCTGAACACACAGCCCTCCAGCTTTCCGCAGGCGGCAAGTTTTCCGTTCTGCAGAATCTCCACATTCTCGTTTACCAGCACCGGCTGCCGGTAAGGCTCCATCCAGGCGCGCAGCGTCAGTTCTCCGGAGTAGTCGATCTTCTGTTTCAGAAGAACACGATACCGGGTATAGATCCAGCCCGCCTGATATTTCTGCGGCAGGACGTCGTTTCCTTTGCCGATGGAATGCAGATGCCAGGTATGGATGTTCTGGAAATAATACATCGCGCCGCGCAGACCGATCAGTCCGTCGTCGTCCGCGTAATGGTACTGGGGGTAATCTTTCTGAATAAAAGGCATGAGCAAACTCCTCCGTGATACAGCAGATTGCAGTGATTCAACCCGTTCAGGTTTCCGGCACGGAACGAAAAAGACCGTCCCTCCGTTCCAGGAGCAGGCGGTTCGCCGGCTTGCCCCAGGTGCAGTAACCGTTGTTGTCCTCGCCCGCGAACTCCGGGTACAGCCGCGTGGCTGGCCAGTCCCACCATCCGGTGCCCCGGACAAAGGGATGGCGCTCCAGCGCGTCCAGGAACGCGCCGTACCATTTCGCCTGGGTTTCCGGACTGGTCTCCCCTCCGTAGTTCCAGTCGTTTGGGCGGTATTCGCTGCCGGTCCGGGAGGGGCACCCGCACTCCATAAACATGAAGGGCTTTCCGGCGCGCTCCGCCGCGCGCTGAATCCGCTCAAACTGCCGGTCCAGATCGTCTATCGGGTAATAGCCGGAGGAGGAAATGACGTCCAGGGCGTCCCACCAGGTGATCCGGTCCTCCTGGTATTTGTCGCAGTTATAGGTCAGCGGGCCGGAGTAAATCTTCCGGACCTCCCCGATCAGCGCCCGCCATTCCTGTTCCCGGTGGTCGGTTCCCACCATCTCGCAGCCGACGCAGAGCATTTCCGCCCGGTTTTCCTCCGCCATTTCCGCCACAGCTTTCACATGCCCGGTCCAGGCGGGAAACCAGTCCCGCCAGCCCGGCTCCACGGGAACCTCCTCGTCAAAGAAGCGGATGTACGCCCGCCAGTATCCGTCCCGGCAGTTCACCATGGCCTTCAGGATCACCTTCAGCCCGAGAGACCTCGCGTATTCGCAGACGTTCCGCACGTCTTCCCGGGACATGACGTCCGGGTGCACCGAATCCATCCGGGTCGAAAAGGCGTGGTCCTGCCAGGCGCATACCGGCAGAATGATAGCATTGCAGCCCGTGGACTCCGCCAGCAGCCGCAGGGAATGCATCCAGGTCGCGGCTTTCCGGGTAAATCCCTGTTTTTCGCAGAAACCAAACGTATACGCGTTGATGAATTCCATGTGCTCCGCCCTTTCTCCCCGCTTTTCACGCCCATTATATTCGGTTTTTCAGCGCGCAGCAACTATGGGGTATACCGGAGCTTATAACTCCCTCATTTTTTGTGAAATTGTCTTGTGCCTGGTCACATAACCTATTTTAATAGGCGCAGATGGAGGTGCTTCGTCAGGTACATGCGGCGAAAGATCGTTATCCCTTCCTGCACCTGAAAAAGATGAACTCGGGACGGTGAAGGGTTCCCCCGAAGAGCGCCGGATACTTCTCTCTCATTTCATCCGATATATGAGCTTCCTGGCATTCCTCCAGAACGAATCCCGCCCGGATGATGTCGTTGATCAGGGTGGAAACGGTTCTGTGGTAACACTCATATCCGTTGACGACCCAGTCCACTTTCCGGAGACCTTCTTTGCAGTAATTCCGGAGATTCGCGTACAGGCGTTCGCCGGTTTCGGTGCGGGTGTACCGGTCGTACGCCCCGTCCCAGGCCGTTACGACAGGATGGGACATGCTGAAAACCAGCTCAGCGCCGTCCTTCATCCGGTCACGGATCTTCCGCATCAGCCCGCCGAAGTCCTCAATATAATCGAATACCAGGGAACTGGTCACCAGATCGAACTGATCGCCGATCTGATCTGTATCCTCCATGGCCATCCGCTGATAAACGATATTTTCCGCGCTGTTATGCGCTCCGGCGTATTCCAGCATTTTTTCAGAAATATCGATGCCGAGAACCGATTCCGCGCCCATTTCAGAAAACATTTTTGCATGCTGGCCCATGCCGCAGCCGATATCCAGAATCTTCTTCCCGCGAAGATCCGGAAGCATGGAAAAAAGAATCGGCGTCTCGATGCAGTCGTTGAAATTGACTTCCTTACTCCTGCTGTTCCGGAAATTCTCAAAGAAAGCGTCGTTGTCGTATATGTTCTGTCCTGACATGCTGAGACCCTCCGCAGATTAAATCCGGCCTTTGAAATCCGCCGCGGCGGCAATCCGGCCGTCCTGATGCAGCGCGCATCAACCGTTTCCGTCATCGCTGGGAGACGGTGAAGAGCGAATAGAAATAGCCCTTCTTTTCCATCAGTTCGCCAAAGGTTCCCTGCTCCGCGACGACGCCGTTTTTCAGCGTAAACAGGCAGGTACAGCGGCGGAGAATATTTTCATCCAGGTCATGGGTGACGATCACCCGCGTATAGCCGTCCAGGTTCAGGATCGCGTCCAGCACTTCGAAGCTGGTTTCCGCGTCCAGGGAAGCAGTCGCTTCGTCGACAAAGAGCACCGGCGTTCTGCGCAGCAGCGCCCGGGCGATGGAGATCCTCTGCCGTTCGCCGCCGGACAGCCCGGATCCGTTTTCGCCGCAGAGATAATCCTCCCCCTTCTCCCGGATCAGCTTTTCCAGGCCGGACATGCGGACCGCCCGGTCCACGTCCTCCTTCGGGAAGTCCGAGAACATGGTGATATTGCTGCGGATGGTGCTGTTGAAGACGAATACGTTCTGCTGGATGATGGATACCAGATCATAGAGCGAAGCCGGGGAAACGGTTTTCAGTTCTTTTCCGTCATAGCGGATTTCGCCCTCGTAATTCCGGGAGGAAGCCATGAGGAGATTCAGAAGGGTCGATTTGCCGCTGCCGGACCCGCCGACCAGAGCGTAACACCCGCCCGCGCGCAGCTCCAGATCCACATCCCGCAGAACCGTTTTTTCCTCCTCATAGGCAAAACGGAGATCCCTGACCGAGATACCGTCCGTGAGGGAAGGCGCGACGGGGTCTCCTTCATCCGGGATGTTCCGGCTCAGCGCTTCGGCCAGTTTGTCCATCAGGCCGAAGGAGGCTTTTGCCCCGGCAAAGAAGGCGGGGAAGGCCTGAATCGGTCCGAGGACGTAATTCAGCAGCTGTACGAAAACAATGGCGGTGCCGCCGGTGACGCTGCTGCTGCCGGAAAGCGCCAGGGCGGCGGCGACGAAGAACACGCCGAACTGCAGGATGCCGCCGGCGATGCCGGAGGAATACCCGATCAGCACGCCGATTCCGGTGCGCTTTGCCGACGCGTCCGCCACGCGCTCATTCTGCCCGTCATGCAGACGGGCAATGTTCTTTTCCGCCTTGGAGCTCTTGATAACAGCGAAGCCGGTGAGCGTATCCTTGAGCATGGCGGTGTAATGTTCTTTCCGGTCGGAGACGGTTTTTTCGGCTTTCACGGCTTTGTTGCCGAACACGACGGAAACGATCAGCGGCAGGAGGGAAAAGCCGATGGAGATGAGAGTCAGGACTGGACTGTACCACATCATCAACCCCAGCGCGCCGACGAAAGCGACGGCCGTGGTGACGGTGCTCTGCAGCGGCGAAATGAAATCCCGCTCGATGATATTAACGTCGTTGGAAAGCGCGGAAAGATAAAGGGAGCTGTTCTCGCCGGAAAAGGCCTGGATTCCTTTCTCCAGCAGCCTGCTGAACACATATTCCCGGTACTGCTTCATGGCCTTCGCGCGGAAGCGGGAAAGAAACACATAATCGATGGCCGCGGCCGCCGCCATCAGCGCGAGTCCGCCGCCGGCAATGGCCAGCAGGGTTCCGATGGTATATCCGCTGACGCCGGAGATCAGGTCCACGATCTCTTTGATCAGCCAGGAGACGACCAGCTCTCCGGCCGCCATCAGGGCGGCCGAGAGCAGGGTCATCGCCAGGTTCAGTTTGTTTTCACGAAAGAGTTCCCGCAGGAACGGGCGGCGTAGCGCCCAGATTTCCTTTCTGACAGCTTTGTCCTGACCCATGGTTTTTTCCTCCCCTTGTTATTCCGCCGCTTCCGGCGCGCTGCCGCGGATTTCATTCCACAGGGCTTCCAGTTCCGGGTCCCGGAGTTTTCCGAGGATAAAGGCAATACTGTCTCCCGCTGTTCCGCCCATGCCGTCATGGATGCTTCCTTCCTTTGCTGTTCCGGATGCATTATATCAGAACAAAAGCGTGAAATGAACATACTGTCAATACTATTGGTAGTCTTTTTTATATACTGTAAGTAAGATTCTGTTTTAAATTCTGTCCGTGATGGCCTTTTTCGCCAGGATTTCCGCGGACTGATAGATTCTTTTATTGACAATGACGTCCTCTGATGTTTATACTATGTTTATACGAAACGGGGGGGTGTCTGATTTGCAGATACAGGTCCGGAAATGGGGAAACGGAACGGGGATCCGTTTTACAAAGGAATTTCTTCGGGAAGCCGGCGTTTCCGCAGACGATACGCTGAACGCTGAAATCATAGACGGCCGGATTGTTCTCACCCCGGTATTCCGCCATCGCAGTCTGCGGGAAAGAGCTGCTGACTTCGGCGGCAATCTCAATCTGTCAGATGAAATCGAATGGGATGAACCTGTGGGCAGCGAGGTGTGGTGAAAATGCGGATAGAGCAGGGAGATATTCTGAAAGTGCAGCGCCAGTCCTTTCCGGTTATCGTTGCAAGCAACAATTTTTTCAATGAAACCGGAAAAGCGATTGTCTGTCCCATCCAGAAAAATGCCGCGGCCGGTCCGCTTCATCTTCCGCTGAAAAGCGACCTGGCGGAAGGTTATATCCTGTGCGAGCAGCTTCATTACCTTGATCTGCAGCAAAGGACTTTTTCAAAGATCGGAACCATATCTTATTTTGATGTAATGGATTTTTCCGACGCTATCATGGGTATTTTCGATTATCAGATGAACTGATCTTTTCGCAAACAATAATATCTTCACACAAAAACAGGACCCCTGGAGTTCAGAGGTCCTGCAAAAAGCTTTTTCTGCTTCGGATTACTCCTTGACGCCGCCCAGTGCAACGCCGGCGATGATGTATTTGCTGAAGGCAAAGTACACAATGATCAGCGGCAGCGCCGTCATGGCCAGGCCCAGATAGATGGAGCCGTACTCTGTGCGGTAGATATCGCCGCGCAGTTCCTGAACCATCATTGGCAGGGTCTTCATGTTGGAATCTGACAACAGCATCAAGGGTGTCAGGTAGTTGTTCCAGGAACCGATTACTGCCATGATTCCCATGGTGGCCATTGCAGGCAGCATGATAGGAAGCACAATCCGGTTAAAGATGAAGAATTCACCTGCACCATCGATACGGGCTGCTTCCACCAGAGAAATCTGGAAGTTGGCTTCCAGGTACTGCCGGAAGAAGAATACCGTTGCTGCAGCAGCGATGGACGGGATGATCAGCGGGATGAAGTTGTTGGTCAAGCCCAGCTGATACATGAACATGAAGAAGCCGGTACCGGTAACCTGTCCGGGGATCATGATGATTGCCATGACCACTGCATACAGGAACTTATTGCCTCTGAACTGATAAACCTTGAAACCGTAAGCGGTCAGTGCCGAGAAGTACACGCTCAGAATTGTAGATCCAAAGGCAATGATCGCGCTGTTTCTGAATCCGACAGCAACATTGAAGTTCTTTGAGGTCAGGATATTCCAGTTGCTTGCAAGGAAGGTGCTGGGAATCACGCTGACGCTCTGCTGTATTGCCTGGGTATTTCGTGTCGCGTTGACAATCATAATCCAGAAAGGAATGATCGCAAGCAGGCTCAGGAAAGAGCAGAAGACATAGATCATGCTGCGCTTGGAGTTATGCACGGCACCAATATGCAGTGCAAAAGCCACTACCGGGCAGGCAAGCAGCAGAATCAGAACAAATGTATTCAGGTTCGCGTTTGTATAGGGTGCTTTGATTGGGAACGCAATGAGCCGCAGGATGGTGTAGGCCAGCAGAATGATGCCGATTAACTGGGCGAAAGAAGCGAAAGTATACAGTTTGCTGACCGTTTTGTTTCCTGTCAGTACGATCAGGAGAAGTGCCAGAGCCAGCACACCGAAGGCTACCCATCGCACCGTATAGTAAACCGGGAAATTTGTATCATAAATCTTGTACTGGTTGATGACCATCTGGTCAATTTCCAGTTCCGCGGGGAGCTCATTCGGAAGAATCGCATAGGAAAGACTGGCGCTGCTATCATCGTTTCCGGCATTCGCTTCCTGCTGAGCAATCAGCTCATCCAGTTTGTCCTGTTCTTTCTGAACTTTTGCTCTTTGCTTTGCAATGTCGGATTCGGATTTTTTTCCGCCCTCAACCCAGCGATCGAGCTGTTTCTGAGCGCTTTCTACTTTGCTCTGCTGTTTGGCTATTTCTTCGTTTGCCTGACCGCCGGCATTATAATGGAATGATGCGGCTGGCAGGAACATGGCGACCAGCGTAATAACCATCAAACAAATAATTATAATCTTTTTGACAGGTTTCATTTGATCGCCCCCTTCCCTGCATGCTTCAGAGGCTTCTCGTCCCGATCTTTCATGATAAACCGGATTGCAAGGGAGCCAATGATGATAATCACAAACAGTACGATGGAAGCAGCGCTTGCCATATTGAAGTTGTTAGATCCGGTAAAGCCCTGCGTATAGATAAACCGCGCTACAGTGTTTGTTGTTTCATTCGGTTCTCCCTGCGTCATCAGGTGCGGAATATCGAACATGGTCAGGCCACCGACCAGAGAAGTCGTCAGATTATAAACCAGGATGGGTTTGATCAGCGGAAGAGTAATCTTCCAAAAAGTCTGACGGCTGGAGCAGCCGTCCACCAGTGCGGCTTCAAACAGTGCAGGGTTGATACCGCTGATGCCAGCAATCATGATGATCATCGTATTGCCGCACCACATCCACCACTGAATGAAGGAGATCAGACCGCGGCTCCATTCCATGGAACGGAAGAAGTTGACGGGCATATTCGAAAGACCGGAACTCTGCAGGAAAGTATTCACCGGTGCAATCGGGAAGGTGAACAGGCTCATAAACAAAACACCAATGGTTGCAGCGGTGATGATGTTCGGCATAAAAATGGTTACCTTAAAGAAACCCTGCGCCCTCAGATGCAGACGAGAATCCGTAAACCAGCTCGCAAGAATCAGTGCCAGACCTAACTGGGGAACGAAATTGAAGAACCACATGATCAGGGTGTTTACAAAGGAACCCCAGAACTTTGGAAACACCAGGCTGTTTGGATCAAAAAGCTTCTGAAAGTTTTCGAATCCGATGAATGAATTGTTAAGAATTTTAGTCCAGCCGACTGCATCCGTCATGGAGGTCCGGAAAGTGAAGATGATAGGATACAGACCGAAAATAAGGAACACAATGAAGAACGGTGCAACAAAAAAATATCCATAGCGGCTGTAGCTGATGGATTTATGCTTGGGTTTCACCCTGTTCTGCATTCGTGCCCACCCCTCTCCCGTTTATTGTTGGCAAGGGCCTTTCCCTTGCGTAAACGTTGTTTATAACCTGCGCTGTACAGCGCTTACGCAAGAAAAAGCACCTTTGCCTTTATTCTTGCTATAAAGCGGGGCTGCCCCCACAGGAGACAGCCCCGCAAGGTTGCATTTACAGCAGCCTAAGGGTTCGCATACGGATTATTCAACAGTGATATCCGTGATCGCTGCGGCGACTTCCTGCTTGAAGCCTTCAATAGCTTCTTCCAGGGTCTTCTCACCGGTTTCATACGGCGTGGTGACGAATTTGCTCCAGGCATCGTTGATCTTGTTGTCATAGTAGTTCAGGATATCAACGTTCGTCAGAGATACATAGTCAGCAAACAGTTTGTAGTGATCCTGACCGCCCAGGAAGGGGTTGGGCCGTTCGCCGTCAGCCAGATACTTATCAACAACAGCCTTGTTGCCGACGAAGTCGCCGGAATCAATCGCGTACTGATACAGGAAGTCCTGATTCAGGGTAACGAAAGCGATAACATCCTTCATAGCGGCCTTCTTGGCATCGCTGGCAGAAGCAACCTTGGCAGGATTGGCGCCGATCCAGGTGCCGCCCCAGCTGTAAGCGCAGGGGCCAGCGACCATGCGCCAGTCACCGTAGGTGCCACCCTTTTCATCGCTCAGAGCCTTCAGAGCCGCTTCGTCCGCAGCATCTCCGCCGCCGGCAACGCAGTTGGGCTTCAGGGTGTAATGCAGACCCCAGGTGGGCAGGAAGTAGCACATGGTTTCGGTAGCACCCTGCATACCGGCGAACCAGGTTTCTTGCCAGGCACCGGCCTTCTGAGTCAGGCCTTCTTCATACATGGTCTTGCACAGTTCTTCATAGTCCAGCAGTTCGTCGTCAATAACCAGCTTGCCATCCACAACCCAGGGCTGGGTGCGCTGATACTGATAAACGTTCCACAGGTCGCCGGAACCGGTGATCATCTTGCAGGCGCCATTGGATGCCTCATTCAGCTTCTTGGCAGTTTCAACGAAAGCGTCCCAGTCAGAAACCAGAGCCTGGAATTCTTCAGGGGTTTTCACGCCCAGGTACTTTTCAGCCAGGGAGGCACGATAGAACATAGCACCGGGGGTGGACTGCCAGGCCAGACCCTTCTGGACGCCATTGGAGTCCTGACCAGCCTTCAGCATAACATCCAGGGATCCTTCATAGTCGGCATCGGTGAAACCGAGGTCGGCCAGAGGAGCAGTGAAACTGCTGTCGATGTAGTGCTTTACGAAGCCAGCTTCGATCGCGAACAGATCAGGAGCTTCATCAGAATCAGCATTGCTGCCCAGCAGAGTATCAACCTTGGTCAGATACTGATCACCATCGGTGGGGATGATTTCCCAGGTAAACTTCACGTTTTGATGGGTGGGCTCATAGTACTTTTCAATAACGCCCTGAAGTTCATTCGTGAAAGAATACACCTTCAGATTGATGACTTCGTCATCAGCGCTCGCGAAGCTCATCACGCCGAGCACGAGCACCAGAGCCAGGACCAGAGACAGGACCTTCTTCATAGGGGAGACCTCCTTTTAATTTTCGCGGCAGTGCCGCATTATTCTCAAACAGCGATATCCCGCTGTTATCGACACTCTTGAGTCCCATTTAAACCACTCTCTCAAGCGAGGAACAGTATACTCTTTTCGTTCGTGTTTTGCAATACAATATGTTGTATTTCCTTGTTTTTTATGCCGGATTATACATGTACGGGACGTTTCCGGAAACGATAACAGTATTGATTTATCAAGCGGTGCACATTCCGGATCATTTCCTGATTTTTGTTCGTTTTTTTGCAGTTTCGGCCAAAAACCCTGTTGTGCGCAGAGTTTTTCGGATCACATGGATACAAGATGTAGTCCCCTGTTGCGGAAAGGAAAGCTGTATGATATGC
>CAMJTZ010000009.1 GCA_946408865.1 uncultured Clostridia bacterium | reverse complement strand
ACGGAAACCGGAAGGTATGTCCGCAGGAAGCACTGGGCGACCGGAAACGGATGGGCAGTGATGGGCCTGGCCAGGATCACCGAAGCAGCCGGGGAAGCCGGCCGCCCGGATATCCGGAATGAAACGGCGGCTTTCCTGAACCGGCTGCTGGAGTCCATGCTTGCCTGGCAGGCGCCGGACGGGCGCTTTCACGATATCCTGGACGATCCGGACAGCTTTCCGGACGGGACCTCTTCCGCCATGATGGCGGCAGCGGTGTTCCGGGGAATCCTGCACGGATACGTCCACGAAAAATACCGGCCTGCGGCGGAGGCCGCCTGCCGGACCGTTATGGAAAAAACAGATGAGATGGGGCTGGTCCAAGAAGTGTGCGGGTGCCCGGATTTCGTTTCCGAAGGCACGTCGGCCGAAGCGCAGGCGGCCCTTGTTATGGCGGACGCCTGGCGCAGGAAAGCGAGTCAGTCTTTCTTCTGAAACGGGGACACGGAAGGATCCAGGTGCCCGTCCCGGAACATCGAGAACTGATCCATCGGATAATTCTTCAGGTTTTCAAGAATCTCCCGGCCGTCTGCCCGGCTCAGCAGCTCCTTCCGGTCGCGCAGGACCTGCGTCTCCGCCTGATGCTTGGACGGACCGCCGATACAGCCGCCCGGGCACATCATGCCTTCCACAAAGTCCTCCTGAAGTTTTCCAGCCTTCAGCAGCATCATGGCCTTTTTGCATTCATCCCCGCCGGAACACCGCAGCAGGCTGATACCGGACGGGTCTTCGCCCAGCTCTTTCATCACCTGAAGGACTGCCGCGGCAACACCGCCACTGCCGGCGAACTGCTTGCCGAAGAGGGAGGCCTCCTGATAGGGTTCCTCCACCGGCTCCAGGACGATATCCCGGGAATCCAGCATGGCGACAATTTCACCGTAGGTCAGCGCGTAATCCGGCCGGTCCGCGATGAACTCATTCAGCGTTTCTCCCTTCTTGGCGATGCACGGCCCGATAAACACGGTGACGCAGTCCGGATCCAGGTGTTTCAGGTACCGGGATACCGCGACCATCGGACTGACTGTATTGGACTTGTATTTCTGGTATTCTTCCGGGAAATGATGGCGCAGCATGGATATAAACGCGGGACAGCAGGACGTAGTCATTTTGCGCCTTTCTTTCCGGGCTTCAATCCATTCAAGCGCTTCATAGGCAGCCGTCATATCCCCGCCGAGGCCGACTTCCACCATATCCGTGAAGCCCAGTTTTTTCAGCGCTGCGCGGATGGAGGCCATGGATACATCCTTTCCGAACTGCCCTTCCGTGGCCGGCGCGCACATGGCGTAGACCTTTTTCCCGTTCCGGATCTCCCGGATGATATCCACCGCGTAAATCCGGGAACCGATCGCGCCGAAGGGACAGCTGTGAATGCAGTGGCCGCAGTGGACGCATTTCTCCTCGTCAATCATGCACAGTCCGCTTTCGGTATAGGTGATGGCGTCGACCGGGCAGGCTTTTTTGCAGGGCCTTTCCGTATGGACAATCGCGCCGTAGGGGCAGGATTTCGCGCACATGCCGCAGGATTTGCACTTTGCAGGGTCAATATGCATACGGGTATCGCCGGGGGAGATGGCGCCGAAACGGCAGGCGTTCAGGCAGGCCTTGCCCAGGCAGAAACGGCAGATATCGGTAATCATGTAATCCTGAATCGGACAGTCGTCACAGGCTGCGGGGATAACCGCCACAACATTGCGGGATTCGCTGTTCACATCCGGATGCATCCCCATGGCAAGGCGGATCCGCCCGCGGACAATCTCACGTTCCTTGTAGATGCAGCAGCGGTACTGGGGCTGCGGGCCGGGAATCACTTCCAGGACCAGGCGCTCACAGTTATCCGCTGTCAGCCGGTCCTCCCACGCCAGACGGCAGACCTCCCGTAAAATATGATGCTTTAATTCCACAATCCCCTTATCGTTTGTAATCATCCTTAAGACTCCTTCCGGACTATTCAGCTTTTACAGCAAGAAAAGCGACAGGCTGACGCCTTGTCTGCCTTTATTATACCCGGAAAGAAGCGGAAGGGCAATCCCACTCTGCGAAAAGCTTCGCAGACCGAACGCCGGGAAAGGTTCCATGAAGGGGAAAAAGGAAGAAAAAGAGACGTCCGGACACAGGATTAATCTGGAAACTGGCTATATTTATTTTTTGTATTCTGGCCATTTTTAGAAGACCAATTTCGGTTTATACTTCCATCCGGAGAGCGGCCTGCAGCCGCAGCTGTGCGTCTTCGCACAGGAGACGGGAGGAAAAGAAGTTTGAAACGGATACTGACAATCCAGGATATCTCCTGCTTCGGGAAATGCTCCCTGACGGTGGCGCTGCCGCTGCTGTCCGCCATGGGCGTTGAGACCGTGATCCTGCCGACCGCGGTGCTCAGCACGCATACGCTGTTCAGCGGATTTACCTGCAAGGATCTTTCCGATCAGCTGGCGCCCATTACAGATCACTGGAAGAAGGAAGGAATTACCTTCGACGCGATCTATACCGGATACCTGGGCACGGAAGAGGAAATTGACTCGGTCATTGGGATCATCCGGGAATTCCGGAAGGAGAACACCCTGGTGATCGTGGATCCGGCGATGGGGGACAACGGCCGCCTTTACGCCGCCTTTGACAGGCATTACGCGAAGAAGAACGCGGATCTCTGCGCGGTGGCGGACATCATTGACCCGAACATTACGGAAGCCGCCTTTATGACCGGGCTGCCGTACCGGGAGGAATACACAGAGGATTATATCCGGGAGATGCTGCTGGCGCTCGCAAAACTCGGGACAAAAACGCCGATCCTTACCGGGGTTTCTCTGGGAGAGGGAAAGACCGGCGCGATGGGGTATGATTCCGGAACTGAGACTTTCTTTCATTACCAGAACGACCGGGTCCCGGCTGCCTACCATGGGACAGGGGATATCTTCTCCAGCGTCCTGGCCGGCGCGTTTGTGCTGGGAATCAGCCGGGCGGAGGCTCTGAAAATAGCCGCGGACTATACGGCACTGACAATTGCGGAGACACTGAAAAATCCGGGAAATCCCTGGTACGGAGTGGACTTTGAGAAGACCATTCCGGCACTGACGGACATGCTGAAACAGGTCGGGAAATAACCGCCTGCTCAATTGTTCCGCGCCCGGCATAAACATTTACAGTCCGGCTGAAAACGGATCAGAAACCGGTTGCAGGGACAAAAAGTTACATCTGCAGGAGAAAAACGGTTACATTAACAGAAAATATGTAACCATTTTTTGGCCGAAATGTAACCTTTAACAGCGATGCGGGGATCGTTCCGGTCATCCGGGTCAGGCTCGGCGTTTCACCGATGGAACGTGCGGAGGATATTGCCCCGGCCGGACGGCAGAAATAACCGGGCAAAACAATGCAGGCGGTTTCCTTTTTAAAAAAAGAGTGATAGAATTGTATCCGCAGTTATAAAAAGGCAGTGAAAACTGCTCTGATACTGGCGGAGAGACACAGGCATGAAAAGAACCAATACCCAATCCGGAATCATACCCAGGCTTTACCGGAATCTGCTTCCTGTTCAGATTCTGCTGGTGGTCATCGGCGGACTGAATTCGGTGATCGACAATGCTTTTGCAGCGAATCTGCTGGGGCTGGGCGCCGTAGCGGCGACCGGACTTTTCAGCCCGGTCGGCAATTTGCTCAACGCGATCAATACACTGATTTTCGGGGGAGCACAGGTACTGTGCGGAAAATATCTGGGCAAGCATATGACGGAGAAGACGGGAAGCATCTTTTCCCTGGATATGGCAACCATTTTTCTGATTTCTGTCCTGCTGACTCTTCTCTGTGAAGTGATTCCGGGTTCAGTTGCCGCCCTCCTCGGCGCGTCAGGTGAACTGGTCGGCGAGCTTTCCGCCTATGTCCGCGGGTTTGCCATCGGACTGCCCTTCTTCTGTATGGGCACACAGTTTACCGCTTTCCTTGAACTGGAACGGGAAGAGAAACGCAGCTATATCGCAGTACTGTCCATGCTTTTGCTTAATGCGTTTCTCAACTGGCTGTTTATTTCCGTTTTCAGACTGGGGCTGTTCGGACTCGGCCTGTCCACTTCCATCAGCAATATTACCTTCTGTCTGGTTCAGGGGATGCACTATTTCTCCGGGAAATCCATGATTAAGTTCAGTCTGAAGAGCATCCGGCTTTCCGATTTGCCGGAAGTGCTGCTCAATGGACTTCCGGGAGCGATTTCCCAGGCCTGCATTTTTATCCGCGGCATTCTTCTCAACCATCTGATCGCGCAGCATGTCGGCGAGGCGGGACTGTCCGCGTTTTCGGCAATCAACTCTTTCGGATCGGTTTACTGGGCAGTGCCGGCAGGGGTAACTTCCGCGGTGATGGTGCTGGGAAGCGTATACGCGGGAGAAGAGGACCGGGCCGGGCTGGCGGTGCTGATGAAAACCTTCCTGAAAAACGGCATCGGGCTGGTGGCGACGGTTTCAGTTGTGCTGTCCGCCTGCTGCGTTCCGCTGACAAGACTTTTCTTCCAGGATCCGGCGGCACCGGTTTATTCGATGACGCTGATCGGTTTTCTGCTTTTCCCGCTTTCCTCACCAATCAGCGCGACGGTCGTCGGCTTCTGCAATTACTATCACTGTCTGCAGCGGGAAAGGGTTGTCCGGGGCATTTCACTCATGGACGGTATTATCGGGGTTGCCCTATTCGCACTGATTCTGATTCCGGTGCTCGGTATGAACGGTATGTGGATGGCGCAGATCTTCGGCAATGTTGCCTGTATACTGACAGTGGTAGCATACGCAGCGGTTTATAACCGGAAATTTCCACGCTCACTGAATGATTTTCTGTGTTTCGGGGACAAGTTCGGTGTTCCGGATGAAGACCGGATCGATATTGCTGTCCGAAGCATGGAGGAGGTCATCAACATTTCCCGCAAAGTGGAGAAATTCTGTGAGGGTCACGACATCAGCGGGAGACAGAAGAACTGTGCTTCCCTGTGCGTGGAGGAACTGGCCGGAAATATTGTGCAGCACGGTTTTACAGACGGGAAAAAGCACTGTATCGACATTCGTGTTTCCTGTATTAAGGGAGATGTCATGCTGAGCGTCAAGGATGACTGCAGGCTTTTCAATCCGACAGAGGCCGAGAAACTCTTCGATCCGGATGACAAAGCGCACAATATCGGCCTGCGGATTGCCGTCGGGATGTCGAAGGAAATGAGCTATCAGAATACATTCGGACTGAATATTCTGAAAATGGTGATTTAAAAGACTTATCCGGAAAGACATCTGTAATAAAGGAGAAACGGACATGAAGGTCAACAGGATCACAGACTGTGCGCAGAAGGAGAAGATCGCGCGCGGGATCCTGGAAGCGCTGACGGACTGGTTCGAGGTGCCGGAAACCCGGGAGGCCTATATCCGGGGGAGCAGGGACCAGATCTTTTTTAACGCTGAACAGGACGGGCAGGAAGTCGGATTCCTGTGCCTGAAGGAAACCGGCCGGTCCACGGTCGAGCTGGCGGTGATGGGGGTCCGGAAGGAAAGCCACCGGCAGGGCGTCGGGAAGGCGCTGGTTCAGGAAGCAAAACGATACGCCGCAGCTGCCGGATATGAATTTATGCAGGTGAAAACGGTTCAGATGGGACACTACGAGGATTATGACCGGACCAACCGTTTCTACCTGGACGCCGGGTTCAGGGAACTTGAAGTTTTTCCCGATTACTGGGATGAAGCGAATCCCTGCCAGGTGTATGTGCTTTCCCTGAGACATGAAATATCCCTGACGGAAGGGATCATGAACCGTCACAGCTATCGGGGAAAGTACAAACCGGACAGGATCCCGCGGGAAAAACTGGAAGAAATCATGAAAGCGGGACTGGCGGCGCCTTCCGGCTGCAACAAGCAGACGACCAGCCTGATCGCGGTGGATGACGAAGCGCTGCTGGGCAGGATCCGTCAGGTGATCGATCCGCCGGTGGGGGAGACCGCGCCCGCGATGATCTGCGTGCTGACCCAGAGAATCAACGCGTACCGGGACCGGTGCTTCGCGACGCAGGACTATTCCGCAGCCATTGAAAACATGCTGCTGGCGATTGCCGCCATGGGATACCAGAGCTGCTGGTATGAAGGGCATATTACCGATACAGACAGGATCGGAGACCGGATTGCCGGCATCCTCGGCGTTCCGGATACATACGAACTGGTCTGCATTCTTCCTGTCGGAATCGCGGAAAGCGATCCGGCGGTCCCGAAGAAGAAACCGTTTGCGGAACGGGCGTGGTTCAACCGGTTCGGCACCGGAACGCTCCATGACGCATAAAGCGAAACCTCATAAAACGAACCACAGCCTGAAAACGGCATGGGAAAAAGAATCCGGGGAGGCAAAAAAGGCTTATGCAGAAAGCAAAGAAGAGAGTGAATCCGATACGCGCAATCCTGCTGGCGGCGCTGATTCCGGCCATGGTGATATGCAGCATGGTTTCCGCACATGCGGACGGGAAAGACCAGACCTGGCGGCAAAGTTATTACGCGAGGCTGGAACACTGCGTGGAGCAGATCCGGGAAAAGACGGACTTTGTTCCGGAGATCGTGATTGTGCTGGGGACCGGGCTTGGCGGCTATGCGGACAGCCTGGATGTCCGGCAGGTGATTCCCTACAGCGCTATTGATGGGTGGCCGGAATCGACGGCGCCCACGCATGCAGGCAGGCTGGTTTTCGCGGAATACAAAGGCCTGAAGCTGGCGTTGATGCAGGGAAGACTCCATTTTTATGAGGGATATTCCACGGACGAGGTGGTGCTGCCCCTGCGCGTGATCAGGATGCTCGGAGCGCATACGCTGATAACCACCAATGCTGTGGGAGCGATGAACCCGGACTACACGGTCGGCGGGTTTGTCGCCGTGAAAGACCAGATTACTTCCTTTACTCCCTCTCCCCTCATCGGGCAGAACATTGAGGAACTGGGGGAGCGCTTTACCGGCATGGAGGATGCGTTTGACGGGGCGCTGCAGGAGGAGGCGCTGCGGCTTGGAAAAGAAAACAACATTCCGGTATACAGCGGGATTTTTTTCCAGGTCAACGGACCGCAGTACGAAACGCCCGTAGAAGTCCGGATGTACCGGATGCTCGGGGGTGATACGGTCGGCATGAGCACCGGGGGAGAAGTGATCGCGGCGCGGCATATGGGCATGCGGGTTTTCGCGATGAACTGCATTTCAAATATAGCGGCCGGAATGGAAGACGGCGAAAAATTCAATGAAAAGATCATTGAAAAAAATGTAGGAAGCATGACGGAGAATTTCGCGGTCCTCATGAACGGGCTGCTTGATTTCCTGAGCCGGGAAAACCTTACGTCCCCGGCAGGTGTTCAGGAATCGGAATAAAAACGGGATATAATACGGTAATCAGGAAACGGAGACAGATGAACGACGATGCATTTTGTGGATGCAAAGGGAATCCTGACCGGCGGGAAAGGGCACTTCGGAATGAATATTTACCGAGGCTGTTCCCATGGCTGTATTTACTGTGACAGCCGCAGCAAGTGCTATCAGTTCACCCATGCGTTTGAAGACATCGAAGTGAAGCGGAACGCGCCGGAGCTGCTGGAACAGGCTCTGAAATCCAAACGGCAGAAAGCGATGATCGGCACCGGATCCATGTCAGATCCGTACATGCACTGCGAGGAGCAGCTCGGACTGACACGGAGATGCCTGGAAGTGATCCGGAAATACGGATTTGGCGCGGCAGTGCAGACCAAGTCCGACCGGATTCTGCGGGATCTGGATCTGCTGGATGAGATCAACCGGAAGGCCAGATGCGTTGTTCAGATCACGCTGACCACATACGACGACGCACTCTGCCGGATCATTGAACCGAACGTCTGCACCACAAAGCGGCGGATTGAAGTCCTGCAGGCGATGCAGGAGAGAGGAATTCCCACGGTGGTCTGGCTGACGCCGATCCTGCCGTTCATCAACGACACGAAAGAGAACATACAGGCAATTCTCGACGCCTGTGCGCAGGCACAGGTGAAAGGGATTATCTGTTTTGACATGGGGCTGACGCTCCGGGAAGGCGACCGGGAGTATTATTATGCGGCGCTGGACAAATTCTTTCCCGGGCTGAAAGAGAAATATATCCGGACCTACGGAAACGCCTATGAAGTACCCAGTCCGGACAGCCGGGAACTGATGAACCTGTTCCGGTCTTTCTGCCGGGAAAACAGGATCCTGTACAGGCCGGAGGAATGCTTTGATTACCTGCAGACACTGCCGGAACGGTACGAGCAGATGACGCTTCCGGGACTGCTCTGATCCGGTCAGATTATCGGATGACAGAAGCGTGCGGTCTGTTGTATACTTTATCCGCAAAGCGGTATATTTCGGACAAGAGGAAAAATCCGGATACGGAGGGAAAAGCAGGATGAATATATATGAATCCGGCGAAGATTACCTGGAGCAGATCCTGATGCAGCTGGAGAAAAAAGGCTATGCCCGGTCCGTGGACATTGCCGAGGCATTGGACGTATCCAAACCCTCAGTCAGCGTGGCAATGAAAAAACTGCGGGAGAACGGCTATATCCACATGAGCACGGACAATCTGATTTCCCTGACAGACAAGGGATACGCGATCGCGCGGAAGATCTACGACCGCCACCAGACACTGACGAAATTTCTGGTGCAGATCGGCGTGCCGGAGGAGATTGCCCGGGAGGACGCCTGCAAGATCGAGCACGATCTTTCCGAGGAATCCTTTGCCGCTGTCCGCAGGCTGATCCGGTAACTTTTTTTCGGGCTTATCACAGGAACAGGAGAAAACCGGCATGGAAATTCGTCTGCTGAAAGAGAATGAGAAGATCCGGGCGGCGGAGATCGCTGTGATCTCCTTTCATCAGCGCGTGGAAGACCTGGAAAAAGCGAAAAACGACTGGGGCGGAGGAATTCCGCAGCACTGGGGCGCGTTCGACGACGACGGAACGCTGATGGCCCATATGCTCGATAATCAGTATATGAGCTGGCTGGACGGGACGCCTGTACGCAACGGCGGCATCGGCGCGGTTTCCACCCTGCCGGAATACCGGACGGAAGGCGCGGTGCGGGAAATCTTCCGGAAGCTGCTTCCCGCCGCCTACGCGGATGGAGAAGTGATTTCCACGCTGTATCCTTTCAGCCACGCGTTCTACCGCAAATTCGGATATGAAACGGTTTGCTGGAAAAATGTATATGAATTCAGCCCGGCGGTGCTGCGGGGCTATACCTTCGGTGGAAAGGTACGGCAGTGGAAAACCGGAGATCCGGCCGAAGACTGGACCGCGCTGTACAACGCCTTTGCCTCCTCCTACAATCTCGCGGTTTTCCGGGATGACGCGCGGATGGCGGAACACCTGAAAGGCGAATATTACAAAGACCGGAAATTCAGCTATATGCTGTGGGAAGACGGCCGGCCGGCAGCCTGTCTGATTTTCCAGGATATCCGGCACGATCCACAGGCGATTCTGGAAGTTCAGGATCTGGCCTGGAACGGGCCGGCGGGCTTCCGGGCCATCCTGGGTTTCCTGTCCCGTTTCTCCGCCGATTACGGAACGATCCGTCTGTTCCTGCCGCGCAATATCGAACTGTTTTCTCTGATCCGCAGTCCGCTGGCCTACGACATCGAAAAGACGACGGAACAGAATTACATGATCCGCGTGATCAACGCGGCAAAGGCGCTGGAAGTGATCCGCAAGCCGGAAGGATGCGGCTTTGTGATCCGGATCAGCGACGGGATGATCCCGGAAAACAACGGCACCTGGAAAGTGACGGTCAGCGGCGTTTCCCCGACGGAGGAGGAGCCGGATCTGTGCGTGTCCGAAAAGGCGCTGGGACAGCTGGTCTGCGGTGCGGTCAGCCTGGCGGAAGCGGAGTACCGGGAGGATACGGAAGTGCGGAAGAACCGGGAAACGCTGGAGAAGGTTTTCATCCGGAAACCGATCCTGGTGGAGGAGCATTTCTGAGTCATGAAAGCATATCCGGCGCAGCGGATCGCGCATCCCTTCGGTCCGCTTTTCAGTGCAAAAAGCGAGGTCCTGATCCTGGGATCCTTTCCTTCCGTGAAATCCAGGGAGCAGCATTTCTTCTACGGCCATCCGCAGAACCGTTTCTGGAAGGTGATCGCGGCGTTGTATCACACGGAAACGCCTGTGACGATTCCTGAAAAGAAGGAACTGATTCTGCGCAGCGGTCTGGCGCTGTGGGATACGATCGCCAGCTGCACGGTGACGGGATCCTCCGATGCAAGCATCCGGGATGTGCAGGCGAACGACCTGTCCGTCATCCTGAACCACAGCCCGATCCGAAAAATCTGCTGCAACGGAAAAACGTCCTGGCAGCTGTATGAGAAATGGATCCGTCCGCAGACCGGCCGGGAAGCGCTGTGCCTGCCCTCCACGAGTCCGGCGAACGCGCAGTGGACGCTGGAAAGGCTGACGGAAGCCTGGGCTGTGATCCTGAGTTGACAAACAGGCAAAACCCATTTATCATAGATTTATCGTAAAGAAAGGGCGGGCTTTGGCGACTGATGAGAATCAACGACTGAAATTCGGCTGCAGGAGGATCTCCCCGGGAAGTATCCCGCCGGGAGAAATGTTTTGCCGCCGTTTGGAGGTTGTGATTATCGCAATAGCCGAACGTCTTTTTTGTTTTGTGCGCACTGCGTTCCACTCCTCCACGGCGGGAAGGAGTGATTTTTTTATGAGCAGACTGATACTGGAAGCAAGAAATATCCGCAAGGGATACGGGGAACGGGAACTGTTCTTTATCGATTCCCTGACCGTCTATGACGGCGAACGGATCGGGATCACAGGACAGAACGGTGCCGGAAAATCCACGCTGATCCGGATTCTGGCCGGAGAGGATGAGCCGGATGAGGGAACGGTCCGGCGTTTTGGCGAAACGGCGCTGATCCGGCAGCAGGGAATTCCGGAGGAGGGCGGAAACGGGATCTATCGTTCCCTGTTCCGCGCGCAGGATAACCGGAACGGGCTTTCCGGCGGGGAACAGACCCGCAGCCGGATTGCAGCGGCGTTTTCCGCGCATCCCCGTCTGCTGCTGGCGGACGAACCCTCCACGGACCTGGATGAGGAAGGCCTGCAGACCCTGCGGCAGCAGCTGGAATCCTTCCGGGGAACCATGATCCTGATCTCCCACGACCGGACGCTGCTGCGACAGTTCTGCACCCGGATCTGGTGGCTGGACGGCGGAAAAGTGACGGATTTTCCCGGCGGGTACGATGCGTTCACGGAAGAACGGCAGCGCCGGCGGGAGCGGGAGCAGTTTGAGTACGATCAGTATAAAACAGAGCAGAAGCGGCTGAAGGAATCCGCACAGCGCATGGCGGAGAGGGCTTCCGCGGTGAAGAAAGCGCCGTCCCGCATGGGCAACAGCGAAGCCCGGCTGCATAAAAGGGAGTCTACGGACGCGATCCTGCAGATCAGCCATGCAAAGCGGACGCTGCAGAACCGGATGGAAAAGATGGAGAAAAAGGAGAAGCCTGCACCGCTGCCGGAAATCCGGATGAAACTGGGCGTCAATTCTCCCGTCGGCGCGAAAACCGTGCTGGAAGTCCGCTGCGGCCGGATGACCGCCGGCGGCCGGGTGCTGCTGGAAAACACAGGGTTCGTACTGCCTGCGGGAAGCCGGACAGCGCTGACCGGGGAAAACGGATGCGGAAAGACCACGCTGCTGACGGCAATGGCCGGCGTGTCTTCCGGCGAGGTTTCCTTCAGCGGAAGCATCCGTTTCAATCCGCAGGTCAAAACCGGATGGTTTGACCAGCATCATGAACGGACGCTCCGGGAGGACCGCAGCGTGCTGGAAAACATTATGGAGGATTCTCCGCATCCCCAGACGCTGGCACGCACAGTGCTGAGCTGTCTCGGATTCGCACGGGAGGACGCGTTCAAACCGGTGGCTGTTTTATCCGGCGGGGAAAAGGCAAAAACGGCCATGGCGAAACTGCTGCTGCAGGATCTGAACCTGCTTGTGCTCGACGAACCGACCAACCACCTGGACCTGTTTACGCTGGAGGCGCTGGAGGAACTGCTGACCGGGTACGGCGGAACCGTACTCTTTGTCAGCCATGACGAGGTTTTTACGCAGAAGGTTTCCACGCGCAGGATCCGGTTTGAGAATCGGAAACTGGTGACGGAGGAGGACGGCGCGGCGAAGAAGGAGGATATACCGGCTGAAACTGCGGACCGGGGACTGCAGATCATGACGCTGGAAATGCGGCTGGCGGATCTGTCCGCCCGGATGTCCAGACCGCGGAAAGGCGACCGACCGGAGGAACTGAACGCGCAGTACCTGCAGCTCGCGGAGGAACTGCGGGAAATGAAGCGGCGGAATCAATGATCCGGGAAAAGGCCATGAACCGTCCGGAAGAAATTGCCGGACGGTTCTTCACGCATACCGCAGGGCATGATATAATCGAAAAGATCAGCAAACAGAAGGGAATGGATTCCATGCTGTATATTATCCGACACGGACTGACGGACTGGAATGTGCGGCATAAGCTGCAGGGCCGGACGGATATCCCCCTCAATGAAACCGGACGGCAGATGGCGGAGGCGGCTGCCGCAGAATACAGGGATATCCCGCTGGATCTCTGCTACTGCTCCCCGCTGATTCGGGCGAAGGAAACGGCGGAGATCCTGCTCCGCGGCCGGGATGTTCCGATCCTGTGCGATGACCGGCTTCGGGAAATGAGCTTTGGGGACTACGAGGGCGTGGAAAACAGTTTCAGTATTCCGGACTGCCCGGTCAACGTGATCTTTCAGCATCCGGAAGCCTATACGGAATCCGTCGGCGGGGCAGAAACCTTTGAGGAACTGTTTGCCCGGACCGGCGCGTTCCTGGAGGAAGTGATCGATCCGCTGATGGCGGAAGGAAAAAACGTGCTGATTGTCGGTCACGGCGCCATGAATCTGAGCATCATCAGCCGCATCCGGAATCTTCCCATTTCGGAATTCTGGTCCGGAAGAATCAGGAACTGTGAAATGATTCGGCTGATCTGACCGGCCGCATCTGCCCCGGGAAACGGAGAAAGGAATCGGACGCATGAGCTATATTCAGGCGGAACATCTCCGGAAAACCTTTACAGTCCGGAAGAAGCGGGAGAAAGGCTCCCTGCTGCGGGAGAAACAGACGGTGGAAGCGATCAGGGACCTCAGCTTTACCGTGGAGCGCGGGGAAATGGTCGGATATATCGGACCGAACGGCGCCGGGAAATCCACCACGGTCAAAATGCTTTCCGGCATTCTGACGCCGGACGCCGGGAAGGTGACCGTCGGCGGGCGGATTCCGTGGAAGGAACGCCGGGAACACGTACGCCATATCGGCGTCGTGTTCGGACAGCGGAGCCAGCTCTGGTGGGATGTTCCGGTACAGGACAGCCTGGATCTGCTGAAGGATATCTACCGGATTCCGGAGGAGGACTACCGGAAACGGGTGAAGGAACTGACGGAAGCGCTGGAGATGGAGACGCTGCTGCGGACGCCGCTGCGGCAGCTGAGCCTGGGCCAGCGGATGCGGGCGGAACTGTGCGGATCCCTGCTGCACCGGCCGGAACTGCTGTTTCTGGACGAACCGACGATCGGCCTGGACGCGGTCAGCAAGCTGGCGCTGCGGGAGTTTCTGCAGTGGGAAAACCGCCAGCAGGGGACGACAATTATGCTGACCACTCACGATATGGAGGATATTGTGGCGCTGTGTCCCCGGGTCATGGTACTGGGACACGGCAGCAAACTGTTTGACGGAACGCTGTCCTCTCTCCTGGGAAGGTATGATACCGTGCGAACGGTATCCGTGCATTATGAGGAGACGGACGCGAAGCCGGACCTTCCGGAGACCGTTCCCGTCAGCAGGGAAGGGGAAAACCTGATAATTACCTATTCTCCGGACCGGTATGCGACCGCGGAACTGATCGCAAGGCTCCAGCAGGCCGGAACGATCCGGGAAATGACGATGCAGCCCCAGAACATCGACCACCTGGTGGCGGCCATGTACCGGGAGATGGATCTATGAAAGCATATCTGTCTGTATTCCGCCTGCGCAGGAGGCTGGAAACACAGTACCGGGGCGCTGTGCTGGGCGGCGTGATCTGCCAGATGTTTTTCGGGATCATTCTGATCGCGGTTTACCGGGCGCTGTACGCCGGGAAACCGCAGGATTATCCCTTCACGCAGATTGCGAGCTACGTCTGGCTGCAGCAGGCTTTTTTCCGGATGCTGCTCGCTTCCGATCCGGATCTGCTGGACAAAATCCGCACCGGCGGGATCGCCTACGATCTGTGCAGGCCGCTGAGTCTGTACGGATTCTACTATGTCCGGATCCTGGCACAGAAAATGATGGGCAGTCTGCTGCGGGCGGTGCCCATGCTTGTGTTTGCGCTGCTCCTGCCGGAAGGATGGGGACTTTCGGCGCCGGCTTCCGCGGCCGGCTTCTGCTGGGCGCTGGCCGGGCTGCTGCTCGGGCTCCTGTGCGTTTCCGCGATGGAGAACATTACGATGGGCTTCACCATGCGAACCCTGGATTCCAGGGGAATGCAGGGATTTCTGAACCTGCTGATGATGATCCTGGCGGGAAACATTCTGCCGCTGACGCTGTTTCCGGACAGCTGGCAGAAGGTGATCACCCTGTTGCCCTACGCGCAGATGCTGGACGCGCCGATCCGGCTGTACAACGGACAGACGGCGCCGGCGGACGCGCCGCGGATCCTGCTGATCCAGACGATCTGGATCCTGATACTGACCGGGGCCGGAATGTTTTTCTGGCACCGGAACCAGAAGCGGATTGTTATACAGGGGGGCTGATGCATGGATACGATCAAACTTTATCTGCATTCCATGCGAATGCTGATCCGGAGCCAGCTCCAGTATCCCGCTTCCTTCTTTATGCAGACGCTGGCGCAGCTGGTCATGGAGGGCGGGGAAATGCTGGCGGTGATCCTGCTGGTGGACCGGTTTGAACGGCTGAACCAGTGGGGGCCCGGCGATCTGTATTTCTTCTTCGGCATGATGTCCGTCACGTTCTATCTGACGGAATGCTTCGGCCGGGGCATTACCGGCAACTTCCCTTACCTGATCCGGACAGGACAGCTGGATTCCTATCTTCTCCGGCCCCGGGGTCTGCTGACGCAGGTTCTGTGCAGCGCGGTGGATCCCCGGCGGATTACGTGCATCGCGGTGGGCGTGGCGGCCCTGATCATGGGCAGCAGCCTCTCCGCCATCCGGTGGACGGCAGTCAAGGTGCTGCTGCTGGCGGAGGCAATCGTCTGCGGCTGCGCCCTGGTTCTGGGACTGTTTGTGATTGAGGCGATTTTCTGTATCTACAGCGTGAAAAGCGTGGAACTGGTGAATGCGCTGACCTACGGGGGACGCAGCGCCTGCCAGTATCCGGTTGATACCTATCCGCGGCCGCTGCGGGTGCTGTTCACGGTGTTTGCACCTTTCGCGCTGACGCTGCACGTACCCGGTTCCATGATCCTGGACAAACCGCTGTTTGGCTGGCCGCTGTGGACCGCTTTCGTCTCTCCGCTGTCCGGGTTTGCCGCCTTCGGAGTGATCTTCCTGCTGTTCCGGCGGGCGATGCGCCACTACCGGTCCACGGGCAGCTGACCGGATACATGTAAACGAAGATTAACATTTCATATACAAATTGACGGCGGGTATTGCTTGTAAGCTTTGTTTCCACACGGTATTCTATGTTCGAAAGGTGGGAATCAGATGATTGGTGAGAACATTCAGATCCTGCGGAAAAAGCGGAATCTGACCCAGGAAGCGCTGGCGGAGGCTGTCGGCGTGACGCGGCAGACGATCGCCAAGTGGGAAAGCGGGGAAAGCATCCCGGATCTGGAACTGGCGGGGAAGCTTGCAGCCGCGCTGGATGTCGCCCTGGACGATCTGACCCAGGCGCCCCGGGAGGAACTGCAGGAGGAAACCCTGAAGGGAAAGCATATGTTCGGTCTGGTGACGATCGGAGACAAGGGGCAGATCGTCATTCCCGTACGGGCCCGCCGGATTCTCGGCCTCCATCCCGGAGACCAGCTGATGGTGCTGGGAGATGAAGGAAAAGGCCTTGCGCTGATCAACGCGCAGCTGTTTGTCACAATGATGGAGGAAATGAAGCATGGGAACTGAAATGAACGCTCCGCTGTATGTGGAGGGACTTTGCAAGAACTATCCTTCCTTTCAGCTGAAGGATGTTTCCTTTACGCTGGAAAAGGGGAAGATCACGGGATTTATCGGCCGGAACGGGGCAGGAAAAACCACCACCATCAATTCGGTGCTTTCCCTGGTGACGCCGGATGCGGGGAAGGTGCTGTTCAGCGGCTTGTCCGGTGAGACGCATTCCCGGGAGATCCGGGAGAAGATCGGCTTTGTATCCGCCGGCATGACCTATTACACGCGGAAAAAACTGCGGTCGATCACCGGGATCACGAAGACGTTCTATCCCGGCTGGGATGACGGCACTTACCGGAAGCATATGGAAGCCTTCGGCCTGGACGATGAGAAAACGCCGGCGGAGCTCTCCAACGGCATGAAGATCAAGTACGCTCTGGCGCTGGCGCTGAGCCACGGCGCGGATCTGCTGATCCTGGACGAGCCGACCAGCGGCCTGGATCCGATCAGCCGGGAAGAGCTTGTGGAAGTGTTCCTGAAACTGCGGGACATGGGAAAAACCGTTTTCTTCTCGACGCATATCACCTCCGATCTGGAGAAATGCGCGGACCGGATTCTTTTCCTGCAGAAGGGCGAGGTGAAGGCGGACGCGGACCTGAATGCGTTCCATGAAAGTTACCGGATCCTGGAATGCGCCGGGGAGGTTCCTGCCGGCATAAAGATGAAAGCCCGCGGCATCTGCCGGATCCGGGACGGCTATACGGTGCTCCTGCCGGCGGCGCAGGCGGAGACGGAAAACACCCGGGAAGCCACGCTGGAAGAGATTATGGTGCATCTGGAGAAGGAAGGTGAGGACGCATGATGAAACTGCTGAAAAAGGAATTTGCCCTCTGTATGCATCCCACCGGATATATCATGCTGGCGGCACCGCTGCTGGTGCTGGTTCCCGGATATCCGTACGCGGTCAGCTGCTTCTACATGGGGCTGGCGATTTACTTCATCTGCCTGACGGCGCGGGAAAACCACGATGCTTCCTATACACTGACGCTGCCCGTTTCCCGGGAGGAGGCGGTGACGGCCCGGATCCTGATGTGCTGCAGCCTGGAAATCGCCCAGCTGCTGCTGATCGGGGTGATGATCCTGATAAAAAACGCGATCGGACCGATGCCGAATCCTGCGGGAATTGACGCCGGAGCCGCTCTGATCGGTGACTGCCTGATTACCTTCGCGCTTTTCAACCTGATTTATTTTCCGCTGTACTACCGGGACATCAGCAAGCCGGGAATGGCTTTCCTGCTCGCTTCCGCGGCGGTGTTCGCCTGGGTCATCCTCAGCATTGTCGGCACCTATACGATTCCTTTCTTCCGGGATGTGCTGGACCGGCCGGATCCTGCCTGCATGAGCGACAAACTGCTGTTTGACCTCGGAGCGCTGGCGCTTTACCTCGGCGGAACGGCGCTGGCAGCCCGGAAAAGCGTACGGAAATTCGAGCAGCTGGACCTGCACCTCTGATCCTGCGGGATTTTGCCCGGCAGCATTTGCTGCCGGGTTTTGCCTGCTGCGAAACCTTGCATCCGTGCGGGTTTCCTGTTAAGATGAAAATAACGAACAAATGTACGGACAACAACAGAAACGGAGGATTTGCCATGGCGATGCAGGAAAGGCCTGAGGTACGGGATATCACAGGGGGAAAATGCTGGGAACATACCTTTGAGAAGTTTTTCCTGAAAGCGTATGTGCCGGAAAACGATCTGGACGGCCAGATCAACAATTACGGATTCCGGGCGCCGCTGCTGCTGGTCTTTGAGGAGGAAAAGCAGGGAATGGACAGCGCGGTTTCATTTGCGCGGGAAAGCGGCCTTGCGAAAATCGCCGCGGATTATGACTCCGCCGTGCTGTTCGTTTATCCGACGGCGGAAGGCGGATGGGCCGGCGCCGGGGAGGATTTCTACGCCGCGGTGATCGCGGAAATCAAAATGATCCAGGTTTACCGGGACGGGATCGTCGAGAACTACGATTTCTTTGCCCGGGAGTTCAAAGGCTATTTCGTGCGCGGCGCCATTTTCCGCGCAGATATTTACAGTTTCGGTAAATCTGCGGATTTTGCGGCAAAGCACCTGCTGAAGACGCTGCAGGGCGAATACCTGTGGGGGCCGGGTGAGATTACGCCGGCAATGGTTTCCATGCAGGGACTGAGCGTTATGCCGGATGTGCAGCGAAAGGATATCGCGGTAATCAGCGCGGGCAACAGCGGGGAGATCAACCGGGCTTTTGACAGCTGCAGGCATCTGCTGGTGAAGGACCGGGCGGAATACGTCCCGGATTTTTACGGGTTTGTGAAAAAGTTCAGGATGTGGTGCGGAAAAATCGAGTATGAACCCGATTTTCCGGCGCTGAACATGACTGAGGAAGCCGGCTGCGTGACGGTGAACACTTCCCCGGACAATATCAGCCCGTTCAAAGATGACAGAACCCACAAGGTCGGTTATTTCGCGTATTACAACAACGGCCTGTTCAGCAGCGGACCGGTACCGCTGGTGCTCGGATTCCACGGCGGCGGGGATTCGTCCATGTACCTGACGTTTGTGGCCGGCTGGTGGGAAGTTGCCCTTGATCACAATTTCCTGTTCGTCTCGGTGGAAAACCATCAGCACGTCACGGCGACGGAGGCTGTTGAAATTGTGGAAGAACTGAAAAAGAAATACAGCATTGACGAAAAGCGCATTTACGCTACGGGATTCTCCATGGGTGCGGGCAAAACCTGGGACTGCGCGACGCAGTATCCGGAAGTGTTTGCGGGCATCATGCCGGCCAGCGCGCTTTTCCCGGTGTACCATTCCTTCTTCGGCGGCCCGGTAACCACAAGGATCAACAGAGACGTTCCGGTGCCGGTATTCTATTCCGGCGGTGAGCTTTCCCATGTGCCGGAACTGCCCCGGCAGGCGGATTCCGCTCTCGAACGGATTGCGTACGTTTCTGAAGTGAACCGGCTGAAGAAATCGTTCTCCGCTGTGGACTTCCATCATCAGGAGGAATGGGAGAATCCGCTGTGGGGATTGAACGGCGAGAAAAAGGAAGAGATCCCGGATCCGGAGCGGGGCAGTATCCTGACAGTGCAGTATTATGACAGCGAGGACGGCGTGTGCCGCACGGCGCTGGCCAGCGTCAGCGGGCAGGTGCATGAGTGCCGGAAGCACAGCATCGAGAACGCCTGGAAATTCATTTCCCGTTTCACCCGGTGAGAACAGAGAATCCGGAGGCGCAGTATGGAACCAATCAGCTGGGAATTGTTTGAAAAGCAGGTGGCGGAATGCAGGCTGTGTTCGCTGTGCGCGCAGATTAAGCATAAAGTTCCCGGCCAGGGGGACCGCAATTCTCCGCTGATGCTGATCGGCGAAGGACCCGGGCAGGTCGAGGACGAGGAAGGACTCGCGTTTGTCGGGCCGGCCGGGCAGCTGCTGACAAAGATGCTGGAGGCGATCGGGCTGCCGCGCGAGCGCGTCTATATCTGCAACGTGGTGAAATGCCGTCCGCCGCATAACCGTGTGCCGTTGCCGGAGGAAGCGGAAGCCTGCCGGATCCACCTGCGGATGCAGACATATCTGATCCGGCCGAAGGTGATCGTGCTGCTGGGCAGTACGGCAGCGAAATACCTGCTGAATCCGGAAATCCGGATTACCCGGGAGCGCGGAATCTGGACAGAAAGAAAGGGCGTATGGATGATGCCCACCTATCATCCCTCGGCGCTGCTGCGGGATGAAAGCAAAAAACCGCAAGCCTGGGAAGACATGAAGAGCCTGCGGGAAAAACTGAAGGAGCTGGGGCTGTATCCTGATCTGTACGGCGCCGGACAACATTGACAAAGGGCCGTCCGGCGGGTAGAATGAAACCACTGGAAAACCGAATTTGTTCCGCCCGGAAACTGCCGGATAACGGCCGGAGCCGGGTTGAAAGGAAGAGGATATATGAACGCTTGCACTGCGATCGTTGGAATCAACTGGGGCGACGAAGGCAAAGGCCGGATGGTCGATCTGCTGACCGAGGCGTTTGACATTGTTATCCGGTATCAGGGCGGCGGCAACGCCGGCCATACTGTTGTGAATCAGTACGGTCAGTTTGAAATTCACGGCCTGCCCTCCGGCGTGTTCCGGAAGGAGGTCGTCAATGTCATCGGCAACGGCGTGGCGCTGGATCCGGAAAACCTGCTGGCGGAAATCCGCCAGCTGCAGAATCAGGGCGTATCCATCACGCCGGAGAATCTGAAGATTTCCGAACGTGCCTCCCTCCTGCTCCCCTGGCACCGGAAGCAGGACATCCTGGAGGAGGAACGCCTGGGTGACAAGCAGTACGGTTCCTCCAAGCTCGGAATTGCACCGTTCTATTCCGACAAAGCCCAGAAGAAGACTATTCTTGCCGGCGAGCTGTTCTACCCGGACGTGCTGAAACAGCATCTGGAAGACCTCCGCAACTGGAAAAACCTGGTGCTGACCGGCGTATACGGCGCGGAGCCGGTTTCCGCGGAAGAAATTGAAACCTGGCTGGAGGAAAGCTGCAAGCCACTGATGCCGTTCATCACGGATACGCAGAGTTACCTGATGAAGGCACAGGACGACAACAAGCGGATTCTCTTCGAGGCGCAGATGGGCGCCCTGCGGGATCTGGATTTCGGCGTTTATCCCTATACGACTTCCTCCAACGTGCTGGCTTCCTACGCTCCGATCGGCGCCGGGATGCCGGGCGTGGAAATCGACCGGGTGATCGGCGTGGTGAAATCTTATTCCACGTGCGTCGGCAAGGGTCCGTTTGTCTGTGAATTTTCCGGAGAAGAGGAAAAGAAGATGCGTGAGATCTGCGGGGAAACCGAAAAGACGCATCACCGCATCGGACCGATTGACCTGGTGGCCACGCGCTACGGCGCGAAGATCCAGGCAGTGACCGAAATCGCCCTGACCAAGCTGGATATTTTCGATGAGCTGGACGAGATCCCGATATGTGTGGCATACAGATACAAGGATCAGGTGTTTGAAGATATGCCCTTCCCGACGATCCTGGACCAGTGCGAGCCGGTCTATGAGAAGATGAAGGGATGGAAGTGCAATCTTTCCGGGATCCGCAACTGGTGGGATCTGCCGCAGGAAGCGCAGGACTATGTGAAACGGATTGAAGAGGCGGCCGGCGTGGTCGTCAAGTGGATCTCCGTCGGGCAGGAACGCCACAGTATCATCCGCCGCGGTCAGACCTGATGCGCGAGACGGGCTAGAACCATGCGGTTTTCGCATGGTTTTTTTATGCACCGCGGCATTCCGGCCTGCGGTTTTTTCGGGAACACGTCCGGATCTTCATGCGGGCTGCGTCCGGAACGGCGGAAATGTTTGACAGAAGAATGGTTTCTGTTTATGATCGGAAACAGAGCGAAACGGGAGGCAGAACAATGAACGATAAACAGGTCATTAACCCTTATCTTCCGAACTGGGAATATGTTCCGGACGGCGAACCCTATCTTTTCGGAGACCGGGTATATGTTTACGGATCCCACGACTTTTTCGGCGGCGACGTGTACTGCATGGGAGATTATGTGTGCTGGTCGGCACCGAAGGACAATCTTGGCGACTGGCGCTATGAAGGCGTGATCTACCGGAAGGACCAGGATCCGCACAACACGGACCTGCAGGGCAACCTCTACGCGCCGGATGTGACGGTAGGCCCGGACGGGCGGTATTACCTGTACTATGTGCTGAGCAGCTGGGGCGTGGTCTCCGTGGCTGTTGCCGATACGCCGGCCGGACCGTATGAATTCTACGGCTATGTGCATTATCCGGACGGAACCCGACTGGGCGAAAAGGAAGGGGACGAACCCCAGTTTGACCCCGGTGTACTGACGGAAGGAGACAGGACTTACCTGTATACCGGTTTTTGCGCCAACGGCGACAAAAGCCGCCACGGGGCCATGGCGACCGTGCTGGAAAGGGATATGCTGACGGTTCTGGAGGCGCCGAAGTTTGTGGCGCCCGGCGTCATGTACAGCGAAGGGACAGGCTTTGAAGGACATGAATTCTTCGAAGCGCCTTCCATCCGGAAACGGAACGGCCTGTATTACTTTATCTATTCCTCCATCCAGTTCCATGAACTGGCGTACGCCGTGAGCAGGGAACCTACCGGCGGGTTTGAGTATAAAGGCGTGATCATCAGCAGCTGCGATAAGGGCATCGGTTCCTACAAGCCGGCGGATAAACCCATGTATTATACAGCCAACAACCATGGCAGCATGGAAAAGATCGGGAATGACTGGTACATCTTCTACCACCGGCATACGAACGGTACAAACTATTCCCGCCAGGGCTGCTTTGAAAAACTGACCTTCAATGAGGACGGAACGGTACAGCAGGCGGAGATGACTTCCTGCGGAAGCGTACGTCCGCTCCGCGGAGAGGGATATTATCCCGCCTATATTGCCTGCCATCTGTTTACGGATACAGAGGTGACCTACCTGCCTTGGTCCGGCTGGATGGACGACCGCTTCCCGAAAATTACCCAGGAGATCGAAGAAGGCGGGAAGGGCATCGGCTATATCGCCAATATGCGGAATTCCGCGACGGCCGGTTTCCGTTATTTTGAATGCCGGGGCATCCGGAAATTGAAAATCCGCACAAAGGGTTACGCAACCGGGAAAATGGAAATCCGGACCGCCTGGGACGGGGAAGCCATCGGATCCGTTCCGGTTGGCTACGCCAATGTCTGGCACGACACGGAAGCGGAAATCGCGATTCCGGACGGCGTACAGTCTCTTTATTTCACCTTTGCCGGGCAGGGCCACCTGCAGTTTGCCGGGTTTGAACTGATCCGGTAATCTCCGGCCGGACAAAGCGGAGTAAATCCGCTTTTCTGAGCAATAAAAAAACGGGGCTGTTCGTCAGCCCCGGAAAAATCACCGTCTGTATAACGGTATGATCAGGCCGGCAGGGTTATTTCGCGGCGTCAAAGAGGAGCTCCCAGCCTCTTTCGGGATTCGTGATCCGGCGGGTGTCGATGGGGGATCCCATATCGACCTTTTCAGCGGCCTGCATCCGCCCGTCGGTCATGTAATCCAGGAAGGCTTTCAGCTCCCGGCCTTCGCGTGGCGCAGCCCGGTGGGAGCAGAGAATCCCGAGAATATCCTCTCCGGTTTCTTCTTTCAGGTCTGCAACCAGCCGCAGCATCGTATCCCGCCACTGCCTGGCCGGCAGGGAACAGGGGAACCACATCCAGGTGCAGGGGTTCCAGTCATCCCCGGTCAGAAGCAGTTGCAGCTCCGGCACATAGAGCACGACGCTGCCGGCGGTATGACCGGGAACATGCAGGAGCCAGACTTCCTGGTTTCCAAGATCGAAGAACGTGGCGTCAAAACCGCCGATACGGTCCAGGTAACGGATCGGCTGCGGCTCCGGAACCGGCGCGGACAGGAAATCCTCCGGTACAGATACCTTCAGGCCTTCGGCCTGATTTTTTACTTTTTCCCGCTGCACGCTTCCGGTACGCAGGCGGAATTCCTCCAGATCCGCGGGATCCATCAAGCTGTGGTCAAACCAGCGGGCTCCGAGGATATGATCGTGATGCCCGTGGGAAAGAATCAGCTCCACCGGCCGGTCTGTCAGCGTGCGCACATAGGCGGCGACGTCCCCGGTTCCGTATCCAGCGTCGAAAAGCAGGGCGGAATCCTCTCCTTCAATCAGGGTAAAGGAGACGCCCATGGCATCTGTGATATGGGTAATTCCGGGAAAGGGG
>CAMJTZ010000008.1 GCA_946408865.1 uncultured Clostridia bacterium | reverse complement strand
AAATCATCTGTTTGTTTCGTATGCCTATATTGCTGTCTGCCCTCTAAAAAAGAAGTCTTTGCTCTGCAAAAGCCCCTGTCCCGCCATATCCTGCTGCATTATTCAATACCCGGCAATTTGCAGAAGCCTGCCGCTTCATTCTTTTCCATGTCATCAGCGCTCATTGCCGGTCTCCTTTCATAATCTCTTCAGCCGCGTTTGACAACCAGAGAAAGCTGGTTATGAAGCTCCGCGTTTTCATCCCAGGTGTATTCTTCCTTTTCCGCCATGCCCGAAAGCAGTGAGAGAATCAGTTCATCGCCCAGCGCGGTCAGGTCGTAGCGCGGTCCGCCGTAACCGATCGTCCACTCCGCCCGCTCCGTCTGTGCGGAATACTCGCATACTGCCTGTACACGCGGTACTTCCAGCGCCGGAAGCAGCAGCTCCATGAGTTCCTCAAAGAGCAGATGCACACGGTTTGCCAGTTTAGGCGCAATCTGGTTCTTTCCGCACCAGGAGTCAATTTCCCCGGCCATGCCCAGGAAGTCATAGTCGCGGCTTTCGATGTTCAGTTCCAGCACCAGCAGTCTGTGCACGAAGCGGCGGGTATTATCCCGCAGGGGATGGACAAAAATCTGCTCCGGCGTACCGTCCTCATAAATGCCGCCTTCGTCCATATAAAAGACGCGGTTGGAGATCGCCCTGGCAAAATTCATCTCCTGGGTGACACTCCTCATCGTCTTGCCGGTTTTGGCAAGGTCTCGGATAACTGCCTGCACTTCCCCCACCATCGTGGGATCGAGGGCGCTGGTAGGTTCATCCAGCAGGATCACATCCGGATCCATAGCCAGTGTGCGCGCGATGGCGATCCGCTGCTTCTGCCCGCCCGAAAGCTGCCGGGGATAGTTCAGCGCCTTTTCCGCAAGGCCTACTTTACGAAGCAGCTGCATGCCCGTATCATAGGCTTCCTGCTTTGACTTCCCCAGCAGACGCATCGGAGCCATCATGATGTTCTCGATCACCGTCCTGTGGCCGAACAGATTGAAGGACTGGAACACCATGCCCATCTTCTGACGGACCCTGGTGATGTCGCATTTCGGATCTGTGATCTCCAGGTCATCCACCCAGATTCTGCCCGATGTCGGCTTTTCAAGCTGGTTAATGCACCGGAGCAGTGTGCTCTTTCCTGTGCCTGAAGGCCCGATTACGGAGATGACGTCCCCGTTGTTGATGACCGTGCTCACATCCTTCAGCGGAGTGATGCTGGAGTATTCCTTCCGGAGATGCTCGATCTTAATCATCGGTCTTCACCCCCTTCAGGATCCGCTCCCGGCTGCGCCGTTCCGGATTGAAACCCAGGCTGATCCGGCTGACCAGGAATCCGATCAGAGCCTCCAGCAGGAAGTAAATAACCGTCACGGCAATCAGCGGGAAGAACGCCTCATAGGTACGGCTTCTGACGATATCGCCCATTTTGGTCAGATCCTGTACGGCAATGTAGCCGACAACGGCCGTAGCTTTGATGAGGTTTACAATCTCGCCCCTGTAAGCAGGCAGCACATGCGGCAGCGCCTGGGGCAGGATGATCTCAAAGAATGTCCGACGACTGGAATATCCCAGCGCATACGCGGCTTCGTACTGTCCTCTGTCCACCGCGCCAACCCCCATTTTCAGAAGCCCGAACACTGCCGCGCCGAAGGTGAGTGTGAAACCGATCACCGCCACAAACACGCCGCTGATGGCCACCGAGCCGAAAATGATGTAGTAGAGGATCATCAGAAGCACGACCATCGGCATGCCCTGCACCAGCCACAGGCAGAAGCGGGTGATGAAATTCGCCGCAGGATTTCCGTTGCGGCAAAGCATAAAGATCCCGAAGCCGAGGATTGTCCCGAACAGGATCGCCAGCAGCGTAATCAGCAGCGTCGTCAGCACGCCGTCCAGAAACAGTTTCCAGCGGCCTTCCCGGACGAAGGTCTTGTCGAAGCTTTCCTCAATGCCGCTCCGGGAGCTTTCATTCTTCACGTTCTCTGCCGCGGGGACCTTCTCCGCGCGCACAATCAGCATGAACGCTGCAGGATAGTATTCCACAAAATCCACAGCCTGTGCCCGTTCCTCCGTTATGATGATTGAACCCGCCCCGATATCGGCTTTCCCGGACTGCACGGAGGCCAGAACAGCAGAGAATTCCATGCCTGTAAACTCCACATGTACGTCCATTTCGCGGGCGATCATCAGGATCACTTCAAGGTCGAACCCCTTCAGTTCACCGTCTCCGCCCATATAGCTCATGGGTTCCAGCGTGTCGCAGACTGCCGCACGCACCGTACCGTTCGCGCCTGGCCAGTCCTGGACGGGCAGCATTTTGACAGCCTCGTCCGCGCCGGTCCACTTGTCCCATGCCGCCAGGACGGCTTCCTGCGGGATGGCGTCAAAAGCTGCCTGCCACGTGTCCCGCCGGGGATCATCCTTTGCGAAAGCGAGACCGAACGTACCGTCCTGAAGGTTCTGCGGAAACAGCGCGAGCTCAGGTTCACGGTTCACTGCCAGGGCAGCAATTGCGTTGTTAATTAAAAAGGCGTCTGTCTTCCCGGATTTGAGAGCCAGCAGGATATCCGGCGTACTGCTGTAAGAGGAAAACGCTCCGACATCCGGCGCTTTGCTGCGCACCAGTTCCTCAAAGGGTGCTCCCGTGAGCATGGACACCGTTCTGCCGGCCAGGTCGGAAAACTGTGTATATTCCGGCCGGGCAGCAGCCGGAGTCTGCGAACCGCTGCCCTTTTGTTCCGTTTTCAGCACGCACAGCACCGTTCCGCTGTGGTAATTCGGATTGCTGAACAGCACGCTCTCCGCGCGCTCCGTGGTTACCGTGATACCGCAGGAGGAAAAGTCACACTTGCCGGTCAGGACAGCGGGCAGAATTCCCGCGAATTCCATCGGGACAACTTCCAGCCGGTATCCGTTCGCCTCGCAGAAACGCGCGGCAATATCCACGTCGTATCCGACGATGCTGTAATCCTTCACATAGACAAAAGGCGGCATGGACGTATCCACCGCCATGCGGAGCGTGCCGTTGGGATCCGGAAATGCGCTGTAATCCGGCAGTGTGCGCCTGGAATCGTCCGTTCCGAACCAGACGGCATCGATCTCTGCCATCGTTCCGTTCGCCCACAGTTTGTCCACGAATGCACTGTACTGATCGCGGAGTGCCTGCCCCGCGTCTGACTTGGCAAACACAGCGGCAAAGCTGTTCCCGTCCAGCTTGCCGCCTTTTATTGCCAGATCAGGATTCCCGATCATCGCAAACCGGACCACCGGTTCTTCGCTCGCCCAGGCAGCCGCCTTTCCGGCGCGCAGCGCAGCAAGGCAGTCCGTTTGGCTGTTGTAGTAATCGACCTGCAGATCCGGCATGACGGACAGCGCGTCTTCGCCTGAAATCGTTCCTGTCTGCGCTGCGACATGCTTGCCTGCCAGGGACGCGAGGGAGGTATCAGTTCCATCTGCCGGCGCAGCAATCCCCCTGTACCCCGGAACCAGTGCGGTTCCGCCCAGTATCAGGAGTGCAAGCAGGCACGTCAGAATACGCTTCTTCATGTGTATTTCCTTTGCATTGATATTTCAAAATACCATGAATGTTATTATGCTGAATATACTTTTTTATTGTAACATACAAATCCAAAAAAATCCAAAGAAAAAATCCCGGCTTTTTCTTCTCAGTCTTTCAGACCTTCAGCTGATCCATAATCTCCGCCACATCCCCGTGAATGACAAGCGTTGCCTTATCTTCGGCCGGAATCGGATCCCGGTTCAGCACGACAAGGTTCTTTCCCCGGAAATGACTGATAAACGACGCTGCCGGTTCAACGGACAGCGATGTGCCCGCAACGATGAGCGTATCCGCGTTCGTTATCTCCCGGAGCGCTCCGATGCACACATATTTTTCAAGCGGCTCCCCGTACAGCGTCACGTTGGGTCTGATTACACCGCCGCAGTCTTTGCAGCGTGGAATTCCCTCCGTCCGAAGAATCGTTTCCATCGGGTAGGAGGCGTTGCAGTCCATGCAGTAATTATCATGGACATTTCCGTGAATCTCATAAACCCGGATATTCCCGGCTTCTTTATGCAGTCCGTCCACATTCTGCGTCACAATGCCCCGCAGCCGGTCCACCTGTTCCAGTTCGAACAGCTTCCGGTGCGCAGCATTGGGTTTTGCTTCCGGGTACAGCAGATGCTTCCGGTAATAATCAAAAAAGCGTTCCGGCTGCAGCATGAAAAAAGTTCTGCTCAGAATCATCTCCGGCGTAAGGCCGTCTTCATCTTCCTCCGCGTACAGGCCTTGCGGGGACCGGAAATCCGGGATGCCGCTGGCCGTGGAAACCCCCGCCCCGCCGAAAAAGACAATCCGGCGGGACCGGTCGGCAATTTCCTGGAATCTGTCCATTTTACCGGTGCACGTCCTGTTCTGTTTCCGACGGACGTCTGCCTTTGCGTTTGTTTTTGTTCATGTACATCCTGCTGTCCGCCAGGCTGATGGCTTCACTGATCGGAACATTTTCGCCTCCGGAAACGGCATACCCCAGGCTGATCCCCGGACAGTAAGGCAGCGCCTGCTGGCAGGAAATCTCCTCCAGTTTCCGGTTGATTTCTTCTCTGCGTGTCTCCCAGACGCTTTCATCCGTGCAGGCGGAAAGCACCAGGAATTCATCTCCGCCATAACGGATGGAGATGTCGTCCTCCCCCATGGTCTCCCGGATGACCTCAGCCGCCATGCTGATCATGTGGTTCCCCGCCAGATGGCCGTAATGGTCATTGACGCCCTTCAGATCGTCCAGATCCAGCATGGCGACGGTATACCGGTCCCGGGATGTATAGGATCCGGCAAACCGGTCCAGCGCGAAACGGTTGTACAGGCCTGTCAGGTGATCCTGAATATGCAGCCGGTCCAGCTCGGCAATACTGTTCCGGAGGATCATCTGCCGGTGCAGGTTTTCAATGCTGCTTCCGATGTTTTCCTGGCAGATCCGGTAGTTGAAAACCTCCAGGGGAACGCGTTCGTTCAGGAAAACCATATAGCCGAAGACCCGGGACCGGTGTGTGATCGGCAGCACCATCACCATATCCCCGGGCAGAACGGGAACCGGCGCCAGTTCCCGGAGCGGGTATTCCTGACCCGAAACTTTTCCGGTCCGTTCGGAATTTCCGGCCAGCACCACCATATCGGCGTCAAAAGCGGTCACATCCTGATCGGCTGCATCTCCGCCCGCGTTTTCAATATATGCAAGGTCCCTTTTGTTCAGACAGCAGAAATAGTCGTTGCAGCCAATGCCGCTCATCATCCCGTGAATATTGTCTGACAGCTGGTCCAGGGAGACCACTTCCTCGAGCAGCTCATTGAAACGCATCATCTGGCTGATCTGTCTCCCTGCCTGGATCTTGTTGAGAACAATACGCTGAAAAATGCTGTCTGCATCCTCCGTTTCAGGAGCGTCTCCGCATCCGCAGCTGCTGCCGTACCGGACCTTCCCGCCGTAAGTGTTTCGCTCCGGAACAGATTCTCCGCGGATCATCCTGTCCATGAGCCGGCAGGCCTCCCCGGCCGCCTTCCGGTCCATGAGGTCAATTCCTGTGATCCGAGGCCGGAAAGCGGCACTGTTCCCGCTGAAGTTCGCAGAGCAGATCCGGATATCCTCAGGAACCCGGATCCCGCGCCGCTGCATTTCCATGCAGAGGCTGATCGCGTTAACGTCATGAACGCACAAAATCGCCTGGGCGTCCCGCATAACGCCCAGTTCGTCAAAATGCTCATAAACCTCTTTGCCGATATTCTCTGATACGATGGTCGTGAGAATTCTGCGTTCGTCCAGTCCAATGCCTTTCTCCTTCAGGATCTGTTCATAGGTATCCCGGATGTCCTGTGAAACGACACTGTTTCCGCGGCTGAGCACCAGATTGATCCTCTCGCAGCCATGCTCCGTGATCAGGTGCTCAATCAGCTCCCGCGCCGCCGGACGGGTATCCAGCTGCAGGAACGGAGTCCCTTTCGCCTTCAGGTTGACGGACAGGGTAGGAATCCCGCGCTTGCGCAGCGGATCCGCCAGCAGCTCCGTCAGTTCGTTGCTGGCCAGGTTGGAATCGAAAATGCATCCGTCCAGATCCAGGATGTCCAGCAGGCGGTAAACAGAGGAGTCCCCGCCCTGCAGAAACTTCATGCCGTCCAGAAAGATACTGTAGTTCGAAATGACGTACAGCACATAGCTGCCCATGCCTTTCAGCTCGTCATGAACAGCGCGGACAAAATTATTGTATCTTTCATAATTTGAAACACAGGTAACCAGCGCGATTTTTTTCACACAATCCATACGGCATCTCCTGTCAATCGCAAAACCGGATGTTTTTTTCATCATTACAACGCATTTTATCATTTTCATGATTTCCTGACAACATCCGTTTCGCTCATGCTTCCCTCCGTGACGGCGTTCTTCATGAACGGTCCGGCGGTTCCGTGGTCATCAGAAAACGAAAGTCCGGGATTACTTTTCTAAACAGACTGTGTTATTCTGTACCAGACATCCTGCTGCGTTCGCTGCTGTCCGCCCGGACTGCCAAAGGATCGTCAAAGGGAGGAATCGCCAGTGGAGCGGAAAGAACCCGGCAATGGAATCACCAGAATCCTGCTTTGTCCGGAGGACGCTCCGCTGACGGCGCCGGTCGTGTTTTCAGACAGCCGGTCATCATTCCTTTCCCTGACCGCGTTTGAAAGCGATCCCAGGCCGGTATACCGGCTGCGAAAGGATACCGGGGACTCGGAAATCCGCCGGACCGCGAACGGAGAGGTCGTTTCTTTCCGGGAGGGCGGGAAGGATTATCTTTATACTTCCCGTAAGGTCCGGCTTTCCTTTTCCTGTCCGGACGGGCAGATCCTCACCGGGCTCGGCCAGCATGAGGACGGGCTCTTCGATTACGCCGGACAAAAGGAATTCCTGTATCAGCACAATATGAAGATTTCCATTCCCTTCCTGCTGAGCAGCGGTGGCTGGGGGCTGCTGATTGAAGCCGGGTGTGCCATGGAGTTCCGCGGGGAAGACGGCGGATTCACATTTGTTCTGGACGCCGCCCGGACCGTTTCCTTTTCCGTTATTCGCGGCCGGGACTGCGCGGACGTGCTGCGGCGCCTTTCAGCCCTGTCCGGCAGGCCGTCTCTTCTGCCAAAATGGGCTTACGGCTATATCCAGTCCAGGGAACGCTACCATTCTGCAAAGGAACTGACGGATACCGCAGCGGAGTTCCGCCGCCGGAAACTGGGACTGGACTGCATTGTGCTGGACTGGATGAGCTGGAAAGACGGCTGCTGGGGAGATAAAACGCCCGATCTGCTGCGTTTTCCGGATGTGGCTGCCCTCACGGAATCGCTCCATCGGCAGAATGTCCGCCTGATGGTTTCCGTCTGGCCGAACATCTCCGCCGGCCGGGACCGGGACGAGATGGAGGCGGCGGACGCTTTTCTGCCGGCCAGCCAGATCTATGACGCCTTTTCCCCTGCCGCCCGGGATCTGTACTGGCAGCAATGCATGCGCTTCTGGATAGGAGGCGGTACGGATGCTCTCTGGTGCGACAGCTGCGAGCCTGTGACGGATCCGGACTGGTGCGGACCGGAAAAACGGCCGCCGGAGGAAAGAATGCGCCTGATTACTGAAGCGTCCTGCGTCCGGATGGATCCGGAAGTAATGAACAGTTACGGAGCCGAACACCTTCGGGGGCTTCGGGATCACTGGCTCCGGGATATACCGGACAAGCGTCCGGTCCTCCTTTCCCGAAGCGGCGGAATTGACAGCAGTTCCCTCGGCGCAATTCTCTGGTCCGGGGATATCTGTGCCCGCTGGGACGTGCTGCAGCAACAGGTGACGGAAGGGATCAAGGCCGCATGCAGCGGCCTTGCCTGGTGGACGCTGGATATCGGCGGCTTCTTCGCGGGGAGAGGCGATCCCTGGTTCTGGAGGGGCGATTATCCCCGCGGCGTCGAAGACCCTGCCTACCGGGAGCTCTATCTTCGCTGGTTCCAGTTTGGCTGCATGCTTCCGGTCTTCCGTTCGCACGGAACGGACACGCCCCGGGAACCCTGGGCTTTCGGAAATGAAACCGCCACAGAATACCGGCTCCTCCGGCAGCTGATCAGCCTCCGCTACCGGCTTTTCCCCTATATCTATTCATCCGCCGCGGAAACCTGCCGCACCGGTCTTCCCATGGTCCGCGCGATGATGGTCGCTTTTCCTGAAAACCCGGAAACGGCTCCGCTCCACGACCAGTATCTTTTCGGGGATGCGCTGCTGGTCAAACCGGTAACACGCCCTCTGGCGGAAGGCGGAGCATCCACAGACGTGGCGCTTCCCCCCTTCGGATGGTATAATCTGTTTACCCTGGAATATGTTTCCGGAGGCACAGTGTCTGTCCCGACCCCGCCGGACCGGTTCCCGTTGTTTGTCCGGGCAGGCAGCCTCCTGCCGCTCTCTTCCGGTGCCCTGTGCGCAGCGGACGCCGCCGTCCGGGAGCTTTGTGTCTTCTGCGGAGCAGACGGAGCCTTTACCCTGTATGACGACGCAGGAGACGGTCCTGCGGACGGCAGCCTGGTTTCCCTGCGGTATACGGAAAGCACGGGCGAACTGACGCTGGAAGCCGGAGGAACGCCTGTCCCGCTGACGGTTCGTTTCATTGCTCCGGACAGATCTGTCCGGCAGACCTTTGTGAACTATGACGGAAATAAAATCGGGATCCGCCGGGACGCATGTTCTCCCGCGGCAGGATTCAGCAGGATCATCCCGGAGGTAACAGATCATGAGTGAGGAGAAAGTATTCGGAACCTTTTTCCGGAACGATCCGGACCATCCCCTGGTTTACGGAAAAGTGAACCTGATCAATCCGCCCCGCCGGCGTCTCCGGGGCGAACCTGAAAAAGAGGGAATTCCGGTTGAGCCGGTCATTGTCGGTTTCTGCGGCACGGATCATGAACTGATGATGATGGGAAAGCGCGGGCAGCTCTCTCCCAAGTTTCCGGAAGGGCAGAACCGGCTTATCAACGGCCACGAAGGCGTGGTCTGGGTGCCTTCCCAGAACCGGTTCGCCATCGTTCTGATCCGGGGCGGCGACAGCATTGACCCCACCCGGTATACGGAAGATGAAAGTTATTTTGAATACGGATGTGATCAGGCAGACGGCCTTTTCTGCGACCGGATGTATGTGAATCCGGATATGCTTCTGGAGATTCCGGACGGTCATGTCCGTGACGGACGCCTGGATCTGAGCTTCGCGAAGAAAATGGTGTTCCCGGATCCTTTTTCCTGTATGCTCTTCCAGCTGGAACGGATGGAGGACCTGGGATCCGCCCATCTGTTCCGCCGCACCGCCCGCCGCCTGGGCTGCGGGGAAGAGGAAGCCCGCGCCGCCGCAAAGGAGGAAATCTTCGAGCGGACGGTCATCTTCGGCCTCGGAACCACCGGCATGTTTATCGGGGACATCATCCGTCAGGCTCATCCGGAAGCCCGGATCGTCTTTGTGGCCAGAAGTCCGGAAGAAAGTCCCAAGGTACAGTTTGCCCTCCGGCAGGCCGGCGGCGTCTATGTCCGCAGCAGCTATGACAGCAATGACGCGCTGGCGGCCGCCATTACGGAGGCACTCGGCGGCCGCGCCACCGCTTTCATCGGGGTCAGCGGCGCCGCGGTAGAACATGAGATTGCCTTCACCCACCGTGTGCTTGGCTGCAACGGCCTGTACAACAGCTTTTCCCTCGGCCCGAAGATCTCCTTTGACACAATGCCCTTCGGATTTGAGAACCACCTGATCTTCGGCTCGATCAATTTCCGGCAGGACCATATGGACAAAGCGATCCGGATGCTGGCACGCAGCCCTTACGATCAGATCGTCGAACTCATCGGCAGGGACGAATTCGCGGCCGACCCCATCGGCGCCTATGAAAACCGGATTTATTGCAAGAATGCCCCGATGAAAACCGCCGTGATCTGGAATCGGGACAGGATCCATATGGAAAGCTGAACCGGGATTTCATCGAATTGATCGATACCGTCAGGAGCCGGGACCTGAAGCTTGACAGCATCGTAACCAACATCTATCCTTTCAGCAAGGCCGCTCAGGCCTTTGAGGATTTTCACCGGAACGCCGGCAGCATGCTGAAAGTCATGATCGATTTCCGGGATTTCACCGCTTCCTGTTGAAGGGCTGGCATGCTGATGATATAATAAGCACCCGCGCTCGTGCCGCGGGTGTTTTTTCGAATCGGAAACCAAGGAAAGGCAAACCATCATGATGAAACGGATTTATTCTTTTCTGAAAAAGGAAATGATGCTGACGCTGTCCCTGCTGGCAGCCCTGGCTGCGCTGATCGTTACGCCCCCTTCTGCGCGTCTGCTCAGCGATATCGACTGGCGCACCCTCGGCACGCTCCTGATGATGCTGTGCGTCCTGGAAGGTTTCAAGCAGGAAAACGTTCTTCGCCCGCTGGTCAGTCTTGCCGGCAACCTGAAGCGGATGGCCTCTCTTTCCCTTTTTCTGGTCTTTGGCGTTTTCTTCTCCTCCATGTTTGTCACAAACGACGTCTCGCTGATTATTTTTGTTCCGCTGACCATTATGCTGTTCCGGGACGGCGGGAAAGAGAAATATATCCTGCCCGTCATCTCCATGGAAAACATCGCAGCGATCCGCGGATCGCTGCTGATGCCCTTCGGCAGCCCCCAGAATCTCTTTCTGTACGGAAAAGCCGGCGTCAGTTCAGGGCATTTCATACTTCATATGCTTCCGCTGTGCGCCATGTCCGCGCTGCTTCTGGTGATCTTTGTGCTCGTGCTCTACCGGAAAAACCCGGGGGAGGAAATCACCGCGTCAGACAGCCGGATGGCCTGGGCTCCGGAGGGAAGAGTCCGCCGGATCGGCTATGTATGCCTGTTCGCGCTGATCCTGACGGTGATCGTCACCCGGACCTCGCTCTGGCCGTGGGCGGTCGTGACCGTGCTGGCCGTCATTCTGATTCTGGACCGGAAAATTTTCCTGAAAGTGGATTACGTCCTGCTGGTAACCTTTCTCTGTTTCTTCATTTTCTCTTCCTCCATTACCGCCAATTCCGCTATTTCCGGCTTCCTGAAAAAAGCTGTCGCCGGCAATGAATACTGGTGGAGCATCGGGATCAGCCAGGTCATCTCCAACGTTCCGGCCACGATCGTCCTCTATCCGTTTACAGAAAACTTTTCGGGGCTGATCTACGGCGCGGATACCGCCGGCCTCTGTTCCCTGATCGGTTCACTGGCTTCCGTAATCAATTACCGCATCTATGTACGGGAGTATCCCGGCCGGGGAAAAGCTTTCATCAAAACCTTCACACTGGTCAGCTGGGCTTTTTTCCTGATCGTTGTCATTCCCGGTTTCCTGCTGTCCGGCTGGTCCTTCTTCTGACGGAACCGGTTCACCGAAGGCCCTGCTGCGGATTGTCTTTCAGCGCCCGCAGAACCTGATCCCTGTTCTTCAGGGCGGTTCCGGCGCCGATCGCCGTCGTGCAGAGCGCTCCGCACGCGTTTCCAAAGCGCAGCGCTTCCTCCTGCGAAGCTCCCCGGAGCAATTCCGAAACAAAGCCGGCCGCCAGGCTGTCGCCGGCGCCAGTCGCGTCCACCGCGTGAACGGGCAGCGCAGGCAGGCGGATCACCGTTTTCCGGTTCTTCAGCAGACACCCCCTGCTTCCGAGTTTAATGATGATATTCTTCACCCCGCAGCGGAGAAAGACGTCTGCCATCGCCTCCGGTTCCTCTTTTCCCGTAAAATACCTGGCTTCGTCCTCGTTGGGCGTCAGATAGTCGATCATCGGCAGGGAATCCCGGAGATCCTCCAGCGTCAGAAAACGGAAATTCGGAAGCTTTGTGTCCGCGACGATGATCTGTCCCGCCTTCCTCGCGCTGTCCGCAACGGAGTAAATGATCCCCGGATCGTCAAACGGCGCCCGGAACAGAGACCCCAGAACAATTGCCTTCGCGTCCGTAAACCGGGACGGATCTTTTTCAGGATGAAAACTGAGCCGGTGTGCCTGATTTGTCACTGACTTCCGTGTTCCGTCCGTCCGTACGAACATCGTTGTAACCGGCGTGGCCGCCGACCGGACCACCAGGCTTGTGTCCACCCTGTTCCGTTTCAGTTCGTTCAGCACAATCTCACCCGCCATGTCGTCTCCCAGCGCGCAGAGGATTGCCGTTTTCATTCCCAGCCTGGCTGCGGCGACGGCTTCGTTCACCGCCTCCCCGCCGGCATTCAGGGAACCGGATTCCGCGACATATCCGGAAGCGGAAACCGGCGTCGGATTGAATCCCCGGATAATGGAATCCACCAGAGCCATTCCGATACAGATCACATCGTATTTCATGCTTTCAGGGTTCCTTCCTTGCCTTTCAGTCCTTCAGACAATCATGATTTGAACCGCATTCCCGGAATCCCTATCTGCTGATCCGGTACTGCCGGGGCGACATGCCGAACCGGGAGGAAAAAATACGGTGAAAATAGCTGATATTTTCATATCCTGCAAGGCGGGCAATCTCGTCCACCCGTTTTCCTGTATTGGTCAGGAACCAGGCGGCCTGGGACAGGCGCTTTTCCTGAATCAGGTCCGTATAGGTTCTCCCGGTCCTGTTTTTGATAAGCCGGGACAGCGCGGTAAAATCATAATGGATCAGCCGGGAGAGCTCCATCAGGCTGCCGTCCCGGTAATGCTCCTCAATATACCGCAGCACCTGTACGATAGCTTCCTCTTCGCGGGATGAAAACCGCAGGCTGTCTGTATGTTCCAGCAGTTCCGCCATCAACAGGCCGAGGGTCGTCTGAAAGATGCCGCGGCGGTTGACATGGTCGTGGAGCATGGTCCACAGCAGGTTTTCAACAAGGTTCTGGACCGGCAGCACTTCCGCCACTCTGAAGTACAGATATCCCGTCTCCGTATTGCCCGACAGGCAGTTCAGGACAAATCCGCGCAGCGGTGTCTCCTCGTTGCCGAGGAAGGAAAGGATTCCCTGCAGAAAATCCGGCCTCACGATAAAATTGACGGCGATATCCTCTTCCCCCGCAGGCTCAATCTCCTGTCTCGCATGCTGGCCCAGCATCAGCAGTTCTCCCTGTTCCAGGACAACTTCCGTACCGTTGACGATATGCGTCGTTTTGCCCCGGCACATATACACCATTTCCACATAGTCGTGGGTATGTTCCGGAAAATGGACAAACCGGGTATGGGGACGGATTGCGATCTGTTTTCCCCTCTCCAGCAGCTTGTCTCCGGAGATGACATCGCGGCTTCCGTCCATATACAGCGTCCTGTCGATCTGCTTTTCTCCTGACAGAAACTGCTTTTCCTCTTCTGTTATTTCTGAGAAATGCTGTATTATCCGCTGGTCCATACGCTGTCACTTCCCGCCCGTACCGTCTTCTGCCGGAAAATCACCTGTGATTGATTATACCATAACGGAGATGAGGAGAGTTTTTTTTCGTGAATGATACACCTGAACATCCGGGAACCCGCTGCCGGCAGGAACGGTCACGCCTGTGGCAAAGCAGGCAGCGCCGCATCAGAACAGATCCAGGGAGCTGCTCAGATAGATCTCTTCCCGGACTTCCAGCTGGTGCTCCGGCTTTGTCAGGTAGTAGAGCAGAAACTCCAGAACCACGGCGCTTCCCAGGCTGCGCCCCTCGATCTTGAACTGACTGAATCCATTCTTCAGATAAATCTCCTGAATCTCCCGGATTCCGATGAATCCGGGATTCTTCATAGCGTCGGAAAAACGATATCCCCGCCGGGCATACGGAGATGCGCAGACATGATCCGCGCAATCCTCCCCGAGGTTTTTCCGGCTTACATTCTCATAGCAGGCTTTCCGGTCCGGGCATTCAAACCAGCAGGCTTCGTTGCATAAAAACTCCACCTTCCCCTTCAGTTCTTCTTCCAGGGAACCAAGCCGGTCCCAGGCTTTGTTCAGCCTGAAATCCGGCACCGCATAGCGGAACTCCGGGCGTTCAAGTTCCGCTTTCAGCTGCCGGAAATCCGTCAGCACTTTGGTCGTGGAGGAAATGAAGAAGAACCCGGGATATTGATTCCGGAGATAATCCAGCAGCAGGTCTGAACTGAGAATCACCCCGGAGGGAACCGGTCCGTTTTTCTCAAACAGCGCGCACAGGCGGTTGCATACCGGATCAGCAAGATCCTCCTCCCGCAGCATGGAATTGCTGAACGTCAGCCGGGCGGAAACACCGTATTCTTTCATCAGGACTGCCGCATCTGCCGGATCCGCGTCCCCGAATCCGGCGCGTCCCCCGTCCCACCGGCAGCCGGCGGGAGCGCCATAGACCGAACCGATGTCGCACCAGTCATAAAACCAGTCCCTGCAGCTGCGAAAAAGCGGCAGAAAGCTTTTGTACAGATCATAAAATTCAAACAAACCGGGAAGATGATATACTGCCCGCATCCGCCTGCATCCCCTTTTCCGTTCCGTATCCGGAATCATTATATCACAGTGAAGCTGCCGTGCAGCCGGTTCCGCGCCGGCGGATTTGACAGGCATGCTATACTGAACATTGTGTTCCGCCCTGACGCGGAGTACAGAAATAAAAAAAGAAACGGATAAATCTATGACTTTTGATGAACTGAAACTGATTCCTTCCCTGCTGGCCAATGTCCGGGACGCCGGCTACAGCGTTCCGACGCCGATCCAGGAGGCGACCATCCCGCTGGTCCTCGAAGGCAGCGATGTCCTGGGCTGCGCGCAGACCGGGACCGGAAAGACTGCCGCTTTTGCGCTTCCGGTTCTGCAGAAACTGCAGCAGCAGCGTTCCCGGCGTCCGGACGCGAAGGTCATCCGCGCGCTGGTCCTTTCCCCGACCCGGGAGCTGGCAATGCAGACCTGGGAGAACTTTGAGCAGTACGGAAAGGGACTCCCGCTGAAGAGCTGTGTAGTCTTCGGCGGCGTCAGCCAGGGTGCGCAGGTGGAAGCGCTCCATCAGGGAGCGGATATTGTCGTCGCCTGTCCCGGACGCCTGCTGGATCTGATGGGCCAGGGTCTGGTCCGTCTGGACTGGGTGGAGATCTTCGTTCTGGATGAAGCAGACCGTATGCTCGATATGGGTTTCATCCACGATGTCCGGCGTGTCGTCCGGGCTTTGCCGGAACAGCGGCAGACGCTGTTCTTCTCCGCCACGATGCCGCCGGAAGTCGAAAAACTGGCACTGGATCTTCTGACAGAGCCGAAAAACGTCAAAGTGGATCCGGTCACCTCCACCGTGGAAGCGATCGATCAGTCTCTGTATTATGTGGATAAGGGAAACAAGAAGCACCTGCTGGTACACCTGCTCCGGACGGAGAATCCGGAAAGCACCCTTGTGTTCTCCCGTACCCGGTACGGCGTGGAGCGGATCGTCCGGGATCTCCGGCGCGCCGGTATTGAAGCCGCCGGCATCCACGGGGACAAGAGCCAGAACGCCCGGCAGACTGCCCTGAAACGATTCAGGAGCGGGGAATGCAAAGTGCTGGTCGCAACAGATATCGCCGCCCGCGGTATCGATGTTGCCGGCCTCAGCCTTGTTGTCAATTACGATCAGCCGATGGAGCCGGAGGCCTATATTCACCGGATCGGCCGGACCGGACGCGCCGGCCGCGCCGGAAAGGCCGTCTCCTTCTGCTGCATTGATGAAGTCAAGCAGCTGAACCAGGTGGAAAAGCTCATCGGCAAGCGCCTCCGGGAGGAGAAGAGCGATTGGCCGATGGAGATCACGACGCCTTCCGAACCCAAGGTACGGGAGCCGCGCCCCGCAAAAGTCAATTCTGCAGGTCAGGCAGTCCCGCCGCGGAAGAAAAGCGTTCAGCCGGTGCACAGGGCGCAGGCGGCTCCCTCCCGTCCTGTGGCGCGTACCGCCGACCCTTCACGAAAGCACCGTCACAGCCGCCGGCCTGCGCGCTGACCGTCCCGCCGTCCGTCACAGAAAATTTCATGCAGTTTTCACCGGACAAGTTGTATCACAGGGTGACCGGGATAAAACGGGGCCTCTCCTGCAGATGCTTATTCGGGCTGTGAAGTGCGAGGCACAGCCTGCCTTCCGCAGTCCGGAAAAGCATTCCGTGTCCCCCGTCTTTTGTAAAAAGAGGTTCCTGCTGGATAAAACGGCCGTCGATCTCTCCGTTGTCCGAGACCGCAAGACCCTGCACATAATCTGATCCGGAAAAACCGGACCACAGGCAGATCAGCTCCCCGTCATCCCTTCGCCAGAGGAACGGCCCGTCGGTCACGTGGCCGCTGATTCCGGACGAATGACGGACCTCCCGGCTCCAGGATGCCTCGGAGGCCCGGAAAAGCAGGAACGGCTTTCCTGCCGCTTTTTTCAGATCCGGCGTAAGCCGCATCGCGTGAATCTCCCCGTCTCCGGCCTGGACCCATTCGTGGCAGAAAACCATATACGGCGTTCTCTCCGCGGAGACGTAAAACGTTCCGTCCAGGCATTCCCATTCCGCCGGAGTAACAGGTCCGTCCGACCACGGCTCAAACGGGCCTTCGGGGGAAGCGGCCCGCAGAATGGCTGTTCCCCTGCGCCGTGTTTCGCTCTTGAAACTTGCAAACATATAGAACATTCCCCGCCACAGGTGCACTTCCGGCGCCCAGTAGTTCCTGTCCGCCCAGAAGGTTCCGTCGTTCCGGAAGCAGACGGAAGGTCCTTCCCAGTTTTCAAGGTCCTTTCCTGCATACACATCAAAACCGTCCGCCGGTCCCCAGCAGGTTTCACCGCGGGTACCGTAAAGATAGTACATTCCGTTGTGCACAAGAACATACGGATCCCGGATATTGATCTGGTCTGTACGGATCATTTGCTGTTTTCCTCCTCCGTCTCCGGGAATCCGTTTCCGGCGGCGGTGCCCGGCGGCTTTCGATGCAGATATATTAGCATCTCACGCCGCGGTATTCAAGGATTTACGATATAGTCCTCACTGCTTCTGTGCCTGGATCCGCCGCGCCGCACCGCGGCGGGAAACGAAAATACGCATCCGCAGTCCTCCCTCTGTATCCCGGTTCTTGGAACGATTCCTGTTTTCATACCGACGATTGCCGGAAATGCGTATTTTTCACCTGTCAAAACAAGGCCGCTGATGATAAAATAATAACGGGATTACTGCCGTTTGTTTGCGGGAAAGGAGAACGCCGCGGATGGTACCTGAAACAGGCGTTGTCTTCCGTTCGGAAGATGACAGACTGATGCGTGTATGGAATGCCGCAGAAGAAAAATGCCGCCGGAATCTCAGGGATTTCGGCGGTGACACCGTGCTGGTTGAAGGCGGCGGCTATGACAAAATCTGGCTGGAGACCCAGCCCATGGGCGGTGAGATGTACGCACTCCGGAACCTGGAAGCCGCCCGGAACAACAGTCTCCTCTTTATGCGCTTCCAGCGCGCGGACGGACGGCTGCCCGGTTCGATCCGGTGTGCAGACGGAAAGCCGGAACCGCAGTTCGATAAATATCAGGGCTTCTGTTTCCCTTTCCATGCCCTGAACCTTTATTACCTTCTTGGAAGGGATCGCCTGTGGCTGGAGCAGCTGGCGGAAACTCTGGCCCGTTTTGACGAATGCCTGTGGAAAACCCGCCACCTGACCGGAGACGGGCTGCTTTCATCCTTCTGCGTCTATGATACTGGGGAGGACAACGCGCTCCGGTACGGGGATGCTCCCCGCTGGTGGGAAAAAGACACGCCCCCTGAAGGTTTCCGGATTGTGCCGATGGCCAGCATGGACGTAACAAGCTGGAGTTTTTCCGCCCGCGAAACGCTTGCGGAGATCTGCCGCATCCGGGGGGACGCCGCAGCGGATAACTGGGCGGAGAAAGCGCGTGCTGTCGCCGGATCCATTCGCAAAGGCCTCTGGGACAGGAAACGGGGCGCGCTTTTTGATCGGGACTGCCGCGGAAACAAGGTGGATATCCTTTGCCACAACACGCTGCGGTGCATGTACTGGGGCAGCGTTTCAAAGGGAATGGCGGACCGGTTTGTCAGGGAACATCTGCTGAACCCGTCGGAATTCTGGACGTCCTTCCCGCTTCCCAGCGTTTCCGCCGCTGATCCGGCTTTCCGCAACGCGCCGGAAAACAACTGGAGCGGACAATGCGAAGGCCTGACCTATCAGCGGGCAATTCTGGCGCTGGAACGTTACGGATACAGCCGGATCGTTACACGCCTCGGGGAAAAGCTGATCCGCGCCGTCGACCGCTGCGGTCTCCGCTTTACCCAGCAGTTTGATCCCTTCACAGGGAGAGCCACCCTGGTGAATTCGTCAGGTATTCCGGTTCCGGACGAAAGCAGGGAGCCGGTACAGGATACCTACGGTCCAACCGCGCTTTCCTGCCTCGAATATATCGCTCACCGTTACGGGATTCATCCGCATCTGGGGCAGATCTGGTTCAGTCTGGGAAGCGGAAAACCCTATGAATATGAAGCTGTTTTCGCAGGACACGCATGCTCCGTCCGCAGTGACGGACAACACGCGGAAATTCGGCTGGACGGAAAAAACCTTGGCCGGTGGAAATGCGGCCGGCGGGTGATCGCCGGAGAAAACGGCATGATTTTGCATACAGAATGGATTGAAGACAGGGAAACATGCTTATGAGCACATCCTCCGGCAGCCGCCTGAAGCTGTGCTGCTGCAGCGGCACTCCGCTGCAGTTTTCTTTGGCGAATCAGTCTCCGAGACGGGCACGGACCTGTGCGATCTCGTCCGCGGAAAGGCCGATCTCCAGCAGGTAGGTTTCCGCCTCTGTCCGCAGATCGGCTTCCCTGATATCCGTGACGCCGAAAGCGGTTTCCAGGGATTGGCAGATATTTTTTCGGGCAATGACGTTATACTGTTCGGTTCCGGGCTGTACGCCGTAGTAGTTGAAAAATGTAAGCATGTAATCGGCGATCACTTCGTCGGCAGAGGCGCCCATCAGGCACTCCAGCACGGCGCTCGCAAAGGCGGCCCGGTCCTTGCCCTCGGTGCAGTGCACCAGATACGGCCCTTCGTGGGCGGCGATGAAACGAAGTCCCTCCGCCAGGCCGTTCCGGAATTCTTCCGTTGTGAAATCGAGGCCAAGGTTCAGGGGAATAATCTCCTGTGTGCTGTAATAAGTGTCGCTGAAGCCTTCATAGCCGCGCATCTCTTCCGCATTGTCCGCCAGGTTGATGAAAACCTTCACCCCGGCTGCAGCAGCCTCCTTGTCGGCAATCCCGTTCCGGTTGATCTCCGGATTCACCGGCGAAGAGGACCGGTAAAGCTTCCCGGCGCCGATACCGGCGGTGGTGATGGCGCGGAAGTTTGCGAATTCCCTGTCGCTCAGATGCGGATAGTCCTCCCGGTTTTCGCTGCGCATCAGACGGTGGAGAAGATACTCGTCGTAGTATCCGCCCTGCTCCTTCATGGCGATGGAAACGCGGACCGGTTCTGTAATCCCTGGATTGTAATGCCAGATGTATCCGGGATCCGTTTCCGTCTTTTCCTGCACAGCGATTCCGGAAAGGGTAGCCAGATCGCCCATATTGATCGCCAGGATGATTTTGTCCTCGTTGCTGGCCGGCTTGATGACCGCGCGGCAGAGCATGCTGCCCTGATCCACGTCGGAAAAGTTGAACCCGATCGGCATATCGTAAGCCGTTCCGTTAATCGTAACAGTCACGATATCGCCGTAATCGTAACCTGCTTTCAGCAGTTCTGTAGCCGCCAGGGAAAGAACAAGGTTTCCATGCTTTTCGATCTCGATAATGTCCGTTTCCGTCTCCTCCGCGAAGGCGGATACCGCAAAGAGCGCCAGCGTCACTATGAGTATCAGGGAAAGAATTTTCTTTATTGTCTGTCTCTCCGATCCTGTTGAAGTATTTGCATATCCCGTTTTATCCGCCGGGAATAAACATCGGCAGCACGTAAACGGTCACCATCCCATCTATCCTTTTCTGATCAGAAATTTGTAATATTCCACTGCCGGAACCAGGTTGTCAATGGATACGTTTTCATCCAGGCCGTGAATGGAAGCAGTCTGCTGATCCGTTACGTCAAAGGGCAGAAACCGGATACACTGATCACATACACAGTCCATAAACCGTGAGTCGGACGCACCGGTCATCAGGAAAGGTGCGGCCTTCACACCCGGAAACACGGCTTCCACCGCTTCCCGGGCCATCCGGTATCCCTCTCCCCTGAAATCCGACAGGCCGGAAGGATTTCCGGGATCAAGGACTTCCATTTCCAGTCCGTACTTTTCTGCCAGCGTCCGGATCGCGTCAAAGGACCCTTGCTGGCCCTGATGATGGGAGTAACGCATGTTTGCCGTTACCCAGGCTTCCGCCGGAATGACATTCGCTCCGTCCGATCCCTTCGCCATGGTAAAAGCCACCGTCGTCCGGAGCAGCGCCGCGGTTCTGGGCGATATGCCGGTCAGCACCCGTGTCAGCAGCGCCCTGTGCCGCTGCGGTTTCGCCATGATGGCTCCCTGGGCACCGGCATACGGAGCGAACACACGCAGCATTTCCTCAACGGCGGGATTCATTTTCGCCTTAAAAATATGCTGTTTATCCGCTTCTGCCATAAATTTGCCCAGCCGCACCAGCGGACTGTCCCTTTCCGGGACGGAAGCGTGTCCGCCGCTGGAGCGCGCGATGAATTTCAGGTCCGCACAGCCTTTTTCCCCGACACCGATCATCGCGAACTTCTCCCTGATACCGGGAACGGGCTCCGTCACAATAAAGCCGCCCTCATCAAAGCACGCCCGGAAGCGGATCCCGGCTTCAGCAAACCGGCGCGCGCCCTCCGCTGCGCCTTTTCCCGTGCTTTCCTCCGTGGATGCGGAAAAGAACCAGATGTCTCCCTGTGGCCGGAATCCTTCCGCCGCCAGTTCTTCCGCTGCCTGGAGCATCGCCCACAGGCCGCCCTTGTCATCCAGCGTGCCCCGTCCCCAAAGGCGTCCGTCTGCGATCTCCCCGCTGAAAGGCGGATGACTCCATTTTCCCTGTGCTTCAACCACATCATGATGGTTCATAAACAAGAGCGGCATCTGCTCCGGATCCTGTCCCGCCCACCGCAGGGTAAAACTGTCATCGTATTCGGTATATCCCGCTTTGCTGAACAGTACCGGGAACAACCCGCGCAGCTGTTCCCGGAAAAAATGAAAATTGTCCTGTACCGTCTCCGTGCGGATCATCTGCCCCAGTGTCTCCGCGTACTGCCGGACACGTTCATCCCCTGCCTTTTTCTTGTCTGATTGCATCCTTACTCCTCACGCAGGCCGTAGAAGAATTTCTTCTTCAGCGGCGTATCCAGGACCCGCACCGGCTTAACCTGGTTCAGGGATGCACCTTTCTGGATCCGGAGATCCCGCCACAGGGCATGTGTCTGCTGCTGCTGAACAAACAGGATGCCGTGAGCGATCTCGTTTGTATCCAGTTCCTCCTTGTACACAGGATTCACCTTGCTCAGGTGTTTTTCAAGAATCTGCAGGTATTCATCGCATCTGGAAGGATCCAGCGCCCGGTCCGGCTCAATCAGGAACTCGAAACGGGCCGGACTGTTCTCCCGGTTCGGATACACGCAGTAGTCCACGATATTGACTCCGAGTTCTTCGCCCGTCAGGCGGATCGCCTCATCCATCATTGCTTCCGTGATTTTTTCACCCGCCAGATCCATCAGCTGACTCTTCCGGTAGGAGAAGGTAATCTTTGGACATTCTCCCTCAAAGCCGAGCACTTTTATCACATCTTTGATCCTGTACCGGTAAAAACCGGAAAGGTTCGTCAGGATCAGCTCGTATTCCTTTCCAACCTCCAGCTCGTCGATATTCAGCGTATCGGTTGTGTCATCCGGCGCTTCGGCCGGAATAAATTCAAAGAAACAGCTGTCACAAAGCAGGGCGAATTCCGGCTTTTCGAGTTCCATACAGGCAGCCATCATTCCCTCCGATGCGCCGTAGATGGAAAAATCGATGGGAATATTTCCGGAATAGGTGCGCATCGTCCGCGTATATGCAGCAAAACCGCCTGTGCCGATCGTGGAGATAAAGGACATCTTCGGCCACAGCCGCGGAATGATCGGCGTATCAAAACCTTTGCGGAATTCCTTTTCCAGCTCGGCAGCCCGTTCCGGCTCCGGGCGGGTGACCTTCATCAGTTCTGCCTTGGTCTGATCGTCAATCTTGATTTCTTTATTGAAGGTTCCCGTCCGGATATCTTCAACCAGCATTTCCCAGTTCTTCTCGATGTAAACCATCATGTCCACCAGGTTGCACATAAAGACACTGAACATGAAGGATGCATCCCGGTCCGCCAGGATATACCGCGCTTTCAGGTACATCATCGGGATGTATCCGTTTGGAAAAAGCACAGGAATCGGAGATGTCAGGTAAAAAGGAAACAGCGGCTTGTACGCCTTGGCGGCAGAACCGGAAATATTTCCCAGCGGTGTCCCGTCCGGCAGTTTGCGGTCCACGATTTCCAGCTGGTTGAACCCCCGGCCTACGGGCAGCGGGCGGTGTCCGGTCTTCCTGCTGTACTCGTTTGCCAGGGCCGTCACCCGGGTAATGGTATATTTTGTATAAATCTTCATGGAGCGGTCACTGACCGGTATTTTTTTCGGCACACCGACAGATCCGGAAGTTTCAGCATACTGAATGATGGGATAGTTCGTGATCAGGCCTTTCTCTCCCTTTTCCGTCATCCGTTCGATATACGGCGCATAATTGTCGTAAGTGCTCAGAGGTACCAGACGTTTATAATCATCAACAGAATGAATCTGGTCGAAATGATATTTTTTCCCGTATTCCGTGTCCTGGTTGTCGCGCACAATCTGCATCAGCAGTTCCTTGTTCAGTTCAGTGGCCCGGGCGCAGTTGCTGCGCAGTTCCTTTACATGGCGGTTCCCCCGCCGGGTCAGTGCACGGATAATGGCCCATGTTACCGGAGTCGTTTTCATGGCTGTGGCTGTCCTCCTTCTGTGATGCTGTTTCATTGTTTGCTATTCATTTTTTACCGGGTAAAAAACTGATGTTTTTTATAATTATATCTTCTGACTGCTGAAACGTCAATTTATCCCCCGGTATATTATGCTTGTCTGTGCAGCCGGGATTCAGTAAAATGTCAATATACGCCGAAATCATTCCCGTACAGCCTGCCTGTCTGTCCGATGCGGGAAAATCCTGCGGTTCCCGTTTTCGTCCTGGCTTATGCCGGTGCCGCACCGGCGCGGAGAAAAACATGAACATCCGGCTGACTGCCCGTGTCCTGGAAGCAACGGAAGAATACCTTCCGATCGAAGATCATTCCCTGCACGCGGAAATCCTGCTCCCCGCCTCCGGCAGTCCGGAGGAAACACAGATCCGCATCACCGCGGACAAGCCTTTCGAAGGCGTAATCCGTATCGCGCTGGGCGCAGATAAACCTTCTGCCGCTCCCCCGCGCTTCTTCCTCCCCGGTTTTATGTACGGCACAAACCGCGGCGACGCGCCCCTGGTGACGGACAGCAAAGCACCGCGGCTGCGCGCGGAGTGTGAATTCCCCGCTTCCCCCTGGTGGATGGTGCGCAGCGACCGGCTGTCCCATCCCTGCGCGATGATGTTCACGGACGGCAGAATCCTCGGTCTTGCCGCTTCTCCCTATTATATCCTCCGCGACAAAACCCGGATGCCCTGGATGCCCGGGCTGACCGGATCCTTCGATCAGTATACGGGGTTCGGGTGTTCCCTGGCAGACCGGGAAGTCTGGTATACGCTGGGTTATGAAAACGCACCCTGGATGTTTGTGGATTCCCATCATATCCTTCCCCGGAAGCTGGACCGGGAGAACTGTTTCCGCATCCGCGCGGGGGAATCGGTTACCGCTGCACTGCGCTGTTTTGAACTTCCGGCTGAAGATGAACGAGACATCCACACGATTCTGAAGCAGGTTTATACCCTCTGGCATGAACCGCCGAGAAAGCGGTGCACCGTCTATGAAACCGTGCGGGATATTGCCTCAGCCATTTCACGGGATGCATGGATCCCTGCGTCCCATTGCTATTCCGGTTTCGTTTTTGACAAGGGCGGATATTTCGAAAACCGCCTGCTTCCTTCCATATCCTGGACAAACGGCCTCTCCGCCGCTGTGCCGATGCTGCTTTCCGCCCGCCGCCTGCACAACGGGGAAATGCGAAGGCAGGCGCTCGATTGCATTGACAACATCGTGAACACCTGCCTGAATCCCCGGAACGGTCTGCCTTACACCGCAGAGCAGGACGGATGCTGGAGCAACCGCGGCTGGTGGTATGACAAGCAGCCGGTTC
>CAMJTZ010000007.1 GCA_946408865.1 uncultured Clostridia bacterium | reverse complement strand
AAGCGCCTTTCAACGGACTGAGCGTGACGACCAATCAGCGTCTGGCCACCCGCTCCGGCCCCGGAACCACCTATACGGAATCCGGTTCCTATCTCCAGGCCGGAAGCCGGGTCCGGGCGCTCAGCGCTGCCTATGACGACCGGAACGGGATCTGGTGGATTCAGGTGGAACTGAACTACGGCGGTGAACTCCGCAGGGTTTACACGGGCGTTAAGCGGCTGAACATGAAGGCGGAGGACGTGCCCGCGGAAGAGGTGCAGACGAGCGCGGTGCTGACCCGTTCGGTCTATGCCTACTGGGGACCGGGATACGGATACGCCATGTACAAGAACGCGGTTCCCGCAGGAACATCCGGAACGGTCTATGCGTGGGAGAACGCGTACGCCCAGTTCGAATACTACGACACCGAAGCGGGGCACACCCGCCGGGTGTGGGTTCCGTCGGGAGCTCTGGAGGCAGGAAACGGCTGACAGACGGTTTTCCGGGAGCATGAAGGGAACGGCTTTGAGATGAGGCCGTTCCTTCTTTTTGCAAAGTTTAAACTATTCTTAACAATTTCATGAAGAAACGGGGTGGCGGCACGTGAAAAAATATGATAATATATTTACACGTATGAATTGCATAAAAATAACGCGAATAGGGTGACAGGGGGAATTCTGCATTCCTTTCCGGTCCATCGCAACGATGCGCGTATGTGAAGAATGAAAGGCAGTTACAGTGAGTACGAAAGCACAAAAAGCAAAAGAAAAAGAAACCGGACGTTTACGGATTGTATCCCTGGGCGGCGTGGATGAGATCGGAAAGAACATGTATGTGTTCGAGTACGGAGAGGATATTGTCGTCGTCGACTGCGGCAGCGTGTTTCCGAAGGAGGATATGCTGGGCGTTGACCTGGTGATTCCGGATATCAGCTACCTGCTGGCAAAGAAGGACAATATCCGGGGTTACCTGTTTACACACGGCCATGAGGACCATATCGGCGCGACGCCGTATATCCTGAAACAGGTGCCGGCGCATATTTACGGAACCAAACTGACGCTGGCGCTGGTGGATCTGAAGCTGAAGGAATACCGCGTGGACGGGATTCCGATGCACGTGGTGGAGCCGCGGGATACGGTGCAGCTTGGATGCTTCACCTGCCAGTTTATCCATGTGAGCCACTCCATCGCGGGCGCCTGCGCCATCGCGATTACCTGCCCGGCCGGCACGGTGATCTGCAGCGGCGACTTTAAAGTGGACTATACGCCCATCGACGGGCAGGTGACGGATCTGCAGACCTTTGCCCATTACGGAGAGCAGGGCGTGCTGGCTTTCCTGTGCGAATCCACGAACGTGGAGCGCCCGGGCTACACCATGAGCGAGCTGAAGGTCGGCGAAACCTTTGAGAAGATGTTCGCGCAGGCAGAAGGCCGTGTGATCGTTGCCATGTTCGCCAGCAATATCCACCGGATGCAGATGATCATCGACAGCGCCATCCGCTACGGAAGGCGGGTATGCTTCATCGGCCGCAGTATGGTGAACGTCAGCCGCGTGGCGATGAGTATCGGTGAACTGCAGATTCCTGAGGGCTGGCTGATCGACATGGACGTGCTGGATCAGTATCCGGACAATGAGATCCTGGTCATGACAACCGGCAGCCAGGGCGAGCCGATGGCGGGCCTGACCCGGATGGCCTACGCGGAACACCGCAAACTGCAGATCCGCCAGAGCGACATGGTTATTATCTCCGCCACGCCGATTCCCGGAAACGAGAAGTTTATCTCCCGCGTGATCAACCAGCTCTACCGGCTGGGCGCGCAGGTGGTATACAGCGCGATGGCCGAAGTGCATGTTTCCGGCCACGCCTGCCAGGAAGAGCTGAAACTGCTGCATTCCCTGATCCGGCCGAAGTATTTCATCCCGGTGCACGGAGAATACCGGATGATGTGGCAGCACGCCGTTCTCGCGGAATCCATGGGGATTCCGAGTCAGAATATCGTGATTCCCGAGCTTGGCCAGGTGATCGAAATGAATCAGGACACCCTGGCTCTGGGCGAGCAGGTGCCCGTGGGCGGCGTGCTGGTGGACGGCCTGGGCGTCGGCGACGTCGGGAATATCGTGCTGCGGGACCGGAAACACCTGAGCCAGGACGGTCTGCTGATCGTGGCCATGGCGGTGAACCGGGACGAGGAGAAGCTGGTCAGCGGCCCGGACATCGTGAGCCGCGGATTCATCTATGTGAAGGACAACGAGGACATCATCGACGAAACCCTGAACCTTGTGCGCGAAATCCTGGCGAACAACAGCCTGGCCGGGGACAACTGGCCGGATCTTAAGAACATCATCAAAGACGAGGTGCACCAGTTCATTTTCGAGAAGATCAAACGGAACCCGATGATCCTGCCAATCATCCTGGATGTCTGAGGCAACGTTGCGCGGAAAGCGCTGAATCTGCTATAATACGGGTCGGAAAGGGAAGAAATCCCCCTTTCTGACCGTTTTTTTATTGTAAGGAGGGCGGGACGCGTGGATTATTCATCAACGTACAGGCTCGCGCAGGATATCCGCGAGAGCGAGGAGTACAAAACCTATCATGAGCTGAAGGATTCCGTGATGGGCGATGAAACGACGGCCGCACTGATCAAGGAATACCGGAAGCTGCAGATGACGATCCAGATGGCGGCTGTCAGCGGGCAGGCCGCGGACACAGAGGATATGCAGCGCTTTTCCGGTATTTCCACGCTGCTGTTTTCCAAGCAGGAGGTCAGCAATTACCTGCTGGCTGAGATGCGGCTGCAGCAGATGATGGCGGATATTTTCAAAATCGTGACGGAAGCTGCAGACGTGGATATCTCGATTCCTGGTTTAGAGGGATAGGCATTGAAGGATACGAAGGAATACACGTATCGGAGCATACGTGATGAGCGCCAGTACAGTTTTTCCTGGTACGACGGCCTGTGGAAGGTCCTGCGGCCTGTGCTCGTGACGGTGACCGTGCTGGTACTGGTGACGGGAATCTGCATGACCGTATGGAACAGGCTGTACGGTGAGTTTGCTGCGCCCGTGGATACGAAGGACGGTACCGAATACGTCTTCGAGATTACCTCCGGACAGAGCCTGAACCGGGTTTCAGCCAACCTGGAGAATGCGGGACTGATCCGCAACAAGACCATTTTCAAGTACTACTGTGACTTCGCGGGGATGGGCCAGAAAATTCAGGTCGGCACCTACACGCTGCGCAAGGATATGACGATCCAGGAAATTGCGGATCAGCTGACAGCCGGCGACGGAAATCCGCTGGTGCGCAATATTACGCTGATTCCGGGCGAAACAGTGGAGGATTTCGCGGCAAAGCTGCTGAAAAACGGCGTGTTCGAATCCGCGGACCACTTCCTGGAGCTGTGCCGGACCGGTACGGAATTCGGGGACTATTACTATATTGCGGACGTACTATCCGGCGGGAATGCAGCGTCCCGCAAATATGTGCTGGAAGGATACCTGTCGCCGAACACCTATGAAGTTTACACGAACGCCACAGAGGAGGAAATCATCCGGAAACTGCTGAGCCAGACGGAAGCCGCCTTCCCGGAGGATTATCAGGACCAGGCGGAAGCCCTGGGCATGAGCATGGATGAGATTCTGACGCTGGCCAGCCTGATTGAGAAAGAGGCCAAGGAGGCGGACTTCGGCAGGGTCAGCGCCGTGTTCCACAACCGCCTGCGGGCCGGCATGAAACTCGAGAGCGACGTAACGATCCATTACATTACCGGCATCCGCAGGATGGCGCTGACAGAGTCGGACCTGAAGCAGAACAGCCCCTACAATACCTATCAGAACCGGGGACTCCCGCCGGGACCGATCTGCAATCCTTCGCCCAAGGCAATCCGCGCGGCGCTCTATCCGGACGAAACGCTGACAGCCGGAAAATACCTGTTCTTCTGTGCCAAAGAGCCGGAAAGCGGGGAACTCTATTTCTCCAGGACGCTGGAAGAGCATGAGCGCGCCGTGGCGGTCTATGCGCCGCTGTGGCAGAAGTACGACCAGACCAGGGGATTGGAATGATGAAGATACCGGAGCTGCTGTGTCCGGCCGGAAGCCGCGAATCACTGGAAGCGGCACTGCATTTCGGCGCGGACGCTGTATACGGCGGAATGAAACAGTACGGACTGCGGGCGTATGCCGGCAGCTTTGACGGCGAGGAGCTGCGGGACGCGGTCCGTCTTGCGCATGACGCGCACGCCCGGTTTTACGTGACGATGAATATCTATCCCTTCGACGACGAGCTGGAGGGATTCATTGAAGCTGCCCGGAGCGCAGAGGCGGCCGGGGCGGACGCAGTGATCGCGAGCGATCCCGGGGCGATCCGCCTGCTGCGCAGGGAAGTGCCGGGACTGCCGGTGCACGTCAGCACCCAGGCCAGTACCGTGAATACGCCGGCAGCGGAAATGTACCGGGAAATGGGCTGCGAGCGGGTTATCCTGGCCCGGGAGGTCAGCCTGGAACGCATCCGGAAGATGAAACAGACCCTGGGAGACAGCATCCAGCTGGAAACGTTTGTACACGGCGCCAGCTGTATGGCCTATTCCGGAAGATGCCTGCTGTCCGCCTATCTGACAGGGCGGAGCGGAAACCGCGGGGAATGCGCGCAGCCCTGCAGGTGGCAGTATGCCGTGACGGAGGAAAAGCGTCCCGGGGAGTATTTCCCCGTCGACGAGGATGCGCGCGGAACCTACCTTTTCTCTGCGCGGGACCTGTGTCTGATGCCGATTCTGCCGGAACTGTGCGAAGCCGGCGTTTCCAGCCTGAAGATTGAGGGCCGGATGAAAACGGAATACTATGTGGCGGTGGTGACCGGCGCATACCGGCGGGCGCTCAGCCTGCTCTCGGAGAGCCGGGAAGCTTTTCAGCGGGAACTGCCGGGTCTGATGCAGGAACTGCGCTGCGCAAGCCACCGGGACAGTGATACAGGCTTCCTTCTCGGAAAGCCGGAAACACCCGGGGAGGCGGAAGGCTTCCATCAGGAGCGGGAATACACGGCCCGCGTACTGGGGCAGGACGCCGCAACCGGGAAAACGCGGCTTCTGCTGAAGAATCGTTTTTTTGCGGGAGAGACACTGGAACTGATGACGCCGGAAGGCGTGCGGCCGGTGACTGCCTCGCGGCTGATCCGGGAGAAGACAGGCGAGGAACTGGACACGCTGGGAATTGCGGGGGAGACGATCCTGATGGATCTTCCCGCCTGCGGCGCCGGGGATATTCTGCGGGGACCGGTGCGGAACCACCGCAAATAAGCTGACAGGGGAAGAACATGGCCAGACTGAAAAGATACGAGCTGTATGAGGGGGACGGGGAGATCATCCCCGAGGAATATACGCCCCCCGAGGAGCGGAAGACAAAGGAACCGGAGAAACCTGCGCAGAATCCGGCCCTGCAGCCGCGGAACCGCTATTTTGCCCGGGAAGAGGACGACGGACTGGGACCGGTTTCCCCGCTGTTTGATGACTTCAACCGCTACAGCAACCAGCGCGAGCCGGAACGCAAAGTGCTGAAAAAACCACCGAAGCACTATAACGGCGGGTGGATCGCGACGATTGTCGTGTGCCTGATCCTCCTGACCGGTCTCGCGGTGCTGATGGTTCCCCAGCTGACCGGCGTCCGCTACAAATTCCTGCCGAATATCGGTTTCATGAACGGGACGATCATTTCCCTGGACGCGAAGCGGGAGGAAATCCATGACAAATGCCGGGACGAGATCTATACGGACCGGATTTACCAGGGAATCTACATCGACAATATCCATGTGGGCGGCATGACCCGTGAGCAGGCCGTGCGGACCCTGGAGGAAGCCAACGGGGCGATTGACGCCTCCTTTGACCTGGTGGTCTCCATCGGCAACGAAAACTGGCATGTAAACAGCGAACGCGTGCCGTTTTCCCGGAACACCCGGGAGGTTGTGGACAGGGCCTGGGCCTTCGGCAGGAGCAATTCAAACAGCAACCGCGGCAGCGGAAGGACGCCGTTTGAGGAGCGGGTGAGCAACGCGGCGGACCTGCGCTCCTATCCGCAGACTTATGTGACGAAGCAGGATTACGACCATCAGGCCCTGCGCAACCTGACGGACGGGATTGTGAACTATGTGGACCGGGAACCGGTGAACAGCCAGGTGGAAAGCTTCAATTTCGCCACCAAAGCCTTCACGTTCACGGATGACCGGCCCGGCGCCAAAGTGGATCCGGAAGACCTGTATACCCGGCTGACGACGCTGCTCGACAGCGGCGTGACCAATTCGACGGTGCGCGTGGTGCCGCAGCGGATTGAGGCAGAGAAAACCAAAGCGGAGCTGATGAACCAGTTCGGCCTGATTTCTGCCTATACCACCAATACAACCAGCAACAAGAACCGGAACACCAATATCCAGCTGAGCGCCGCGGCGATCAACGGCGTCACGGTGCTGCCGGGCGAGATCTTCTCCTTTAACGGGGCTACTGGGGAGCGGACTGCGGCGAAGGGATACAAGGAAGCCGCAGCCATCGCCGGCGGACAGAGCCGGGACGAGATCGGCGGCGGTGTCTGCCAGACCAGCTCCACGCTGTTCAACGCGGTGGCACGGGCGGATCTCGAGATTATCGAACGCAATCCGCACGCATGGCCGTCGAATTATGTGGAGAAGGGATTTGACGCCACGGTCAACTGGCCGGGACTGGATTTCAAATTCAGAAACAACACGGAATGGCCGGTTTTCATTGTCGCCGCATACAGCAAGCAGAAGGTGACTGTGAATATTTACGGCATGAGCCTGGGAGCGGGCGTGAAGATCGATCTGGAGAGCGACCTTGTCCGCACCATCGACCAGCCGGAAGGAATCAATTACGTGATCAACCCGAATCTCGCGCCCGGCGAGAGCAAAAAGACCGTCTCCGGACGCAAGGGATATGAGGTGCAGACCTGGAAGGTCTGGTATCAGGGAAACAAGGAGATCAAGCGGGAGATTCTGTTCAAGACGACCTACAAGGCTTATCAGGAGACGGTGGAGTACAATCCGTGACAAAGAAAAAGCATCCTTCGGGATGCTTTTTTACACATGGTTTATTTTTTCTTTTTCTGCACTTCTTCGATGAGCTCCAGGACCCTCTCCGTTCCGTCTGCGGGCGGGGCGTTCCGGAGCGCTTCGGTGAGCGTTTCGCGGGAGGCCCAGGTTTCCCGGACGGCCCGGGTCAGGGCCTCCTCCGTCATGTTTTCCTGCAGGAGGACGCGGCACAGGCCGCGCTTTTCGAGGCTCTGGGCGTTGAGGATCTGGTCGCCCCGGCTGGCGCCCTTCGGATAGGGAATCAGCAGCATCGGGCGTCCGAGCGCCTGGAATTCGCACAGCGCGTTGGCACCGGCGCGGCTCAGCACCAGATCGGTACAGGCCAGGACATCCGGAAGATCCGCGTCGAGAAACTCGATCTGGCGGTAGCCGGGCGTCCCTTCCAGCGCACTGTCCAGGTTGCCTTTGCCGCAGATGTGCGCCACGTCGAAATCCGCCGTCAGGGCGGGAAGACATTTGCGCAGGCAGGCGTTCACGCTCTGGGCGCCGGAGGAACCTCCCATCATCAGCAGGACCGGTTTGCTTCCGTCAAACCCCAGAAAGGAAAGGCCTTTTTCCCGGGAGCCGGTGAACAGCTCCGGCCGCAGGGGCGTGCCGGTCATTTCCGCTTTCCGCCCCAGGGCTTCGGCGCATTCGGGGAAGGTGGTCGCAAAGCGTTTTGCGAAAGGTTTGCACAGCTTGTTGGCCAGACCGGGCGTCAGGTCGCTCTCGTGGCAGAGAACAGGAATCCGGTGCAGCCAGGCGCCGAAGACGACGGGAACCGCCACGAAACCGCCCTTGGAGAAGACGACGTCCGGCTTCAGCCTGCCCATCAGGCGGGCGGACCCGAACGCACCGGCAACGACCCGGAAGGGGTCGGTAAAATTCTGCCAGGAGAAATAGCGGCGCAGCTTGCCGCTTTTGACCGCGTGATAGGTGATCCCGGGAACGGAGCGCATTTTCGGGGCTTCCATGCCGTTTTCCGTTCCGATATAGTGTATCTCATATCCCTTTTCCAGCAGGCGGGGAATCAGCGCCAGATGGGGCGTAACATGTCCCAGCGTCCCGCCGCCGGTGAGTACGATCTTCTTCAACAGTGACACTTCCTTCATGCTCCGCTTCCGGATCCGCAATATTATAAAATTCTCCGGGCGAAAGCCGGATTCCTTGTCAAGCCTCCGGGAATATGGTATAATCCCTCCTGCGCGCCGGAGTGGCGGAATGGCAGACGCGGCGGATTCAAAATCCGTTGCCCTTAAAAGCGTGCGGGTTCAAGTCCCGCCTCCGGCACGAAAAAAGACCTGACGGATCAGGCCTTTTTTGTATTCTTCGATGATTATTTGCTGCGGTGGAAGAGCAGGCGTTCGTAGCGTTCCACATTGGCCCGGCGGACCATGACTTCCAGTTCCTCGTCGCCCATGACCGTGTTGCGGCCTTCCGCATAGAGCGCGTCCACCCATGTGCGGATTTCCAGCACCAGGGGATCGCCCTTTTCGATCATATCGTCGCCGGTAAGGCGGAAGTAGGAATTGATCCAGTGGGCGATGGAGGCAGTGCCGCCGCGGCTGTCCACGGCCACGGAGGCCGGACGGTTCAGGATGGCGGCGGTGTCGAAGATGTTGTAGATCTCTTCGTCCTTCAGCATGCCGTCGGCATGGATGCCGGCGCGGGTCACATTGAAGTGACGGCCGACGAAGGGCTGCCGCGGGCTGATTTCAATGCCGATCTCCCGCTCCATGTAGTCCGCGATCTCGGTAACGGCGGTCAGGTCCATACCGTTGGTTTCGCCGCGGAGGGATTCATACTCAACGGCCATGGCTTCCAGCGGGCAGTTGCCGGTGCGCTCGCCGATCCCCAGCAGGCTGCAGTTGATGCTGGAGCAGCCGTAGAGCCAGGCGGTGGCAGCATTGGAAACGACCTTGTAGAAGTCGTTATGGCCATGCCACTCCAGCAGGGAGGAAGGCACTTCCGCATAATGCCGCAGACCGTAGATGATGCCGGGGACGCTGCGGGGCAGGGCCGCGCCGGGATAGCTGACGCCGTAGCCCATCGTATCGCAGGCACGGATCTTGATCGGGATGCCGCTTTCCCGGGAGAGCTTCATGAGCTCGGTGGCAAAGGGAACCACGAAGCCGTAGTAATCCGCGCGGGTAATATCCTCAAAGTGGCAGCGCGGGCGGATCCCGTAGCTCAGGGCGCTCTTGACGATGCCCAGGTACTTGTCCATCGCCTGCGCGCGCGTCAGGTGCATCTTGTTGAAAATATGATAGTCGCTGCAGGAAACGAGAATGCCGGTTTCCTGTACGCCCGCGTTCTTCACCAGCTCGAAATCCTTCTCGTTGGCCCGGATCCAGGTGGTGATTTCCGGGAAGGGAAGATCCGCTTCCTGGCAGAGGCGGAGCGCTTTCTGGTCGTTGGCGGTGTAGAGGAAGAACTCGCTCTGGCGGATCATGCCGTTCGGGCCGCCCAGGCGGGACATCAGCTTGAAGATATGCAGGATCTGTTCGGGCGTAAACGGGCTTACAGACTGCTGGCCATCGCGGAACGTCGTATCTGTCATCCAGATCTCATCAGGCATCTGCATGGGCACGTGACGCATGTTAAAAGCGACCTTCGGCACATGGGAGTAGTCGTAGATCTCGCGGTAGAGATTCGGTTCCGCCACATCCTGCAGGGTGTAATGATATTTGGCCTGCATGAGCAGGTTGGTTGTCTTGTCGAAATTCAGCATTGATCCGGCTCCTTTGCCATTCATTGGTGCAGGGAAAGACGCGGAGAGGCATCTTCCCGGCTGTCAGCACATTATTTCAGTTCGTTGATGAAGTCCTCGATCCGGGAGAGGCCTTCCTCGATCTTTTCGGTGGAAATCGCGTAGGACAGGCGGCAGAAGCCTTCCGCTTCGAAGGCGATGCCGGGGACGACGGCCACATGCTTTTCGGCCAGCAGCAGCTCGGCGAAGTCCATCGAATCCTCCAGCACGCGGCCGTTGTAGCTGCGGCCCAGAAGGCTGCGGATGTTCATCATCACGTAGAAAGCGCCTTCGGGCTTCAGGCAGCTGATGCCGCTGATGCTGTTGATCTTTTCCACCATGACGTCACGGCGGATCTGGAACTGGTCGCGCATTTCCGTCACGCAGCTCTGATCGCTGTCGAGGGCGACGGCGGCCGCATGCTGGGCGATGGAATTGGCGTTGCTGGTAGCCTGGGACTGGAAAGCGCTCATGGCGGCGATTTCCTGCCGCGGGGCGGCGCAGTAACCGATGCGCCAGCCGGTCATGGCGTAGGCCTTGCTGACGCCGTTGACGATGAAGGTCTGGGCTTTGACCTGTTCACCCAGCTGGGCGATGGAGAGAAACTGCCGTCCGTCGTAAAGAAGCTTCTCATAGATTTCATCCGATACGATATAGAAAGGATGCGTGACGGCCAGATTGCCGACAAACTCCAGCTGCTCCCTGGACCAGACCGAACCGTTGGGGTTCGAGGGGGAGGTGATAATGATCGCCTTGGTGCGCCGGGTGACCCGGGAAGCGATATCCCGGTTGCTGGGGATGAACCGGTTCTCCTCATTGGTGGGGACGAACACCGGAACGCCGCCGGCCATGCGGACCATTTCGGGGTAGGAGACCCAGCAGGGCGTGGGGATCAGGACTTCATCGCCCGGATCCAGGATCGTCTGGAAAATGGTGAAGAGGGTATGCTTGGCGCCATTGGAAACGATGATCTCCTGCGGCGAATAGGTCAGGCCGTGATCCCGCTCCATTTTGCGGGTGATGGCCATACGAAGTTCCATGGTTCCGGGAACGGGGGTATACCGCGTCATTCCCATATCCAGCGCTTCCTTGGCGGCGGCACAGATGTGCGGCGGGGTCGGGAAGTCGGGCTCGCCGGCGCCGAAACCGATCACGTTCAGGCCGGAAGCGGCCATTTCCTTGGCGCGGGTATCAATCTGCAGCGTCAGGGAAGGGGCAATGTTCAGACAGCGGTGGGAAATTGAAAGAGCCATGGGGAAAAAACCTCCATTCCTGTGCGAATGCCCGTATTATACCGGCGGCACCGGGAAAAGGCAAGCAGAAAACGAAAATAGTGCATTTTTTGAATGAAAAAAATGCACTATTTTCAGAAACAGCCCTTCTTTGCAGGGCGAAAATGCAATAAGTGAATGAAAACTTGCAGAATCAGACTTCTTCGACCACCTGCTGTGCCGGCGCGTGACGGAGCGCTTCATAGAAGACAGCTTCCGTCGCCAGCATATATACGCTCAGGAACAGGGTGCCGAGCATCTGGAGCATCAGGGCGATGACGGTTCCGGCCATTCCCCCGAACGCGGCGGAAGCAAAGGAAATCAGCAGGAACAGCAGCACGAAGCTGAGGAGCAGGGTCATCAGCACCATCCTGCGGCCTTTCATCATTTCCCGGCTGCGGCGGGCACAGGCGAGGACGCGCTCCTCCGGCTCATCCGCCAGAATGAAATCCGCCTGGGCATAGTACAGGTATCCCATGATCCCGAGAACCAGCATCACCGTCATACCGAAATACATCAGGTTCATGCTCCATGCGGCGGCGGAGGCCAGCTCCGCGCCCGTCTTTCCCCGGGCGTTCAGGGCCGGAATCAGCGACAGCAGGGAAACCGCCAGTCCGGGCAGCGTCCACAGGAAGATTTTCCAGACGAGGAACAGGCGCAGCCCGATGCTTTTGGGCAGGATCCGCAGCCGGCTGAAAACCGTGGAAACCGGCTCCTCCTGCCCGCGGATCCGGTCCAGCATCCAGTGGTTCATTCCCATGGAGAGCGCCGGCGTAATCAGCCAGACCAGCACGGAAAGACCGGTCATCACCAGGATCCCGGTTTCCGAGAAGAGCTTCAGGATGCTGTCCTGCAGCGTGTTCATCGCGGTCTGGCTGGAATAGGCGCGGATCATAAGATCCTGTACGCGGGTCAGCGGATCGTTGTTTGTAAAGGCGGCGATGCCCTGCACCAGCAGGGAAGGCAGATTCACGATCAGCGCGATCAGCAGGGCGGTCTGCCAGTGCTGCCGCAGCGCGTCGCGGGCTTTGGCCTTGAAGGCAGCGGAAAAAAACATATTGCGGTCTCCTTCATAGAAAAAAGGGGGACGCCGCGCGCGGCATCCCTCCTGAAAGTCCGGATCAGTTCTTCAGGGCGCCGAGGTCTTCCTTGATTCCGGCGTCCTTGATCCACTGTTCGAGCGTTTCGCTGTACACGGTATCCTGCTTTGCGCTCAGCAGGGCGTTCTTCACGGTCTCTTTGACAGATTCATAATCCGCGGGACCTTCGGGAACGTCACTGACGTACTTGAGGATGTAGTAGCCGTACGCTTCGCCCTTTACCTTGCCGGAAACGTCACCCACAGACTTGAGCGCCATGGCGGCATCCACAAAGGCGGAATCGAAACGGGTCATTCCTTCGCACACGGCGTAGCCCGCTTCAGCGTTCGGCGCACCGGCCTGCAGGCCGGGATCCTCGTTCTTTTCCTCCATGAGCTGATCCCAGCTGTCGGGATTTTCCGCCAGGGAAGCGAGGATTGCGTCCGCATCGGCGTCCAGGTTGGCCAGGCCGGTGTTCCGGGCGTCTTCCAGCGCCTTGTTTGCGCCTTCGAGCTCGGCGTTCGCAGCGTCCAGGTCGGCCTGCGCGGTCTTCTTTTCTTCTTCAGCAGCGTCAGCGTTGTCCAGGATCTTCTGCGCGTCGGAAATCTTTTTGTTGATTTCGGTAATCTTGGCCTGGGCGTCGCTGATCGCGGTCTGATCGTCTGCCTTGTACTTGAGCAGGATCTGCTTCACGCGGCGGATACCGGCGGGCGTGTAGTAGAGCGTGGAGGTCTTGTTGTTGTCCGCGTTGACCCAGGCGTTGGCGTTCTCCTTGTATTTTTCCTCGTCGGCGGAAACCTTGGCGTCGTAATCGGCCTTGATCTCGTCTTCCGATACGGTGACGTCCTTCACGGCGTAGTCCTTAACCTTGGCGTCGACCGCGGCGTCCAGGGCGGCTTTCTCATAACTGTCGTAGGAAACGCCCAGTGCGGTCAGCTGATCGTCGATGGCCTTTTCCAGCGCGTCGCCTTCGAGCTTGCTGGTTTCTTCGTCCAGCATAAAGTTTTTGACATACTGCCTTGCGGTGTCGAAATTGCTCTGGGCTTTTTCCTTCGCCGCGGCGGTTTCCTCGTCGGTCAGCTTGTCCAGTCCCAGCTCGGCGGCCTTGGCGCGGATGGTCATATCCTGCTTGAGCTGTTTGACCGCGGTTTCCTGCGCGGAAGCGATGACGGAAGGACTGGTCACATCCAGGTTCATGCCGGAGTTGTACGCGTTCTGGGACATCTGGTACAGCACGTCGTCAACGTAGGCCTGCACCTGCGCCTTGTTATATTCCTTGTCGCCCAGCTTGAGGATCACGGTGCTCGCGTCCACCGCCTCATCCTTGACGATGAGGGCGCAGGAGGACAGCAGCAGGGTCATCACCAGCAGCATGGCCAGTAAAGCTTTCTTTTTCATGGGAATCTCTCCGTTCATAAAGTATTGGAACACTTTTGCCATTATATCAAACACGCGGGGGAAGGGCAAGGAAAAAATCAGCCCGTCAGTCCTGCGCGAGATAGTCGTAGTACTCCTGACGCGCCTGGTTCATGTCCGCTTCGTGATCTCCGCCGGGGGCGTAAACCGCGTTGATGGCATTGATCTCCGCTTCCCGGAGAACCGGGGTGCAGTATTCGCAGCGCTCCAGCTTCGCGAAGCTGCCCTCGTCCAGCTGGGAATAGGGGAAGGCGGTGAAGGTGATGCCTTTTCCGTTTTTGCAGTGGTCCTGGCTGTGATAGTACTGCCCTCCGTTGGGATTGTAATACAACAGCGTGTCGGGATCCGGAACAGGGATCTGCCGGCCCTGCCAGTCTTCCCAGATCACGATTTTCACTTTGCCGACGAGCTTGTTCTTCTTGATGAACCTGTAGACCCATTCCATGTTGATCCCGTTCGGATCCGGCAGGCGCTGGACGCGGATACAGCCGTGGCTCCGCTTTGTCCCGAGGTTCTTTTCCCGCTGGGCAAAGACCTTCTTTCCGTCCCGTTTGTCCACCTGATGGGGGACCTCGTGGATTTCGTCCCCGGCGTTGAAACGCATGGCGAAATCACAGATCAGGTTATCGCTCTTCAGCGCTCCGGTCATGTGAATGATCAGGAATTCACCGGAACGGGTTTCGTTGTAGGGCTGCAGCTTCTTGCTGTCCTTCTGGTCGATCAGGCCGGTGGAGCACAGCAGCTCGGCGACCATCTTTCCCTTCTGGAACACATACAGGTGCTGGGAAAGCTTGTCCACCACCAGGGCGATCTGATCGGTCGGCTGCACCTGCTTCAGGTATTTGCTTTCCACATAGCCGTGCACCAGGATGTTCCAGGCCTTGATTTTCGTGGCAGGTTTGGAGGCAAAGGAACTGGAGTAGCATTCCACGAGGGCCCATCCGTTTTCCGGCTGCCCGATGACGCGCACGCCCTGGGACAGGTTGGTGATTTCACCGACGATTCTGGAATCCTTGTCAGGCTCCTGATACATGTATATATTCAGCTTGGTGCGCTGGGACGCGTTCTTCCCTTTGACATTGCCAAGATCCAGCACGGTGATCGGTTCCATCAGCATCTGCCAGACAGCATCTTCATCCGTGATGTCCATGGGCGTGTTCCAGTAGGCGGAACCCTGTCCCTCCTGATACGGGCTGCCGTGGGAGGGTGTGAAAACCTCTTCCTCCGCGTCCGTTTCCGTCTCTGCGGAAACAGCGCCGGTCCCGTCATCCAGGACGATTTCCTCAATTTCCGGAACGGAATCCTCCGCAAAGGACGCGGGAGAGGCGGAGAAGAGCAAGCTAAAAGCGGCAAGAAGCGCCGCGGCGGAACGCAATCTGATCATGACGGACTCCTTTGTTTTCAGCTTTGGACGCTGCGGAAAACAGCACCTTATATTATATATCGGGAGAGAGATGAATTCAACCCGGTGCCCGGGGAATAAAAAACACCCGCCGGAGCGGGTGAAAACGAGGCAGGGCAGCGGATCATTCATCCTCCCAAAGGACAAGATCCGAAAGATCCGGCAGCGTCGCCTGCACAGGGCAGAGATCAAACGCATTCGGCGCGACATAAGTCAGGGAATCCGGAAGATCCACTTCCTCCAGCATGATGCAGCTGTAGAAAGCCCGGTCTCCGATACTGGTGACCTTTCCGGGGATTTCGATGGAGGTCAGATTCCGGCAGGCCAGGAAAGCCTGCTCCCCGATGGCGGTGATCCGCGAAGGAAGCTCCAGCTCGGAAAAAGCGCAGCCGTAGAAAAGGCCTGGATTGATCGTATTCAGCATGGCGGGGAGGGTCAGCTCCTCCAGCGAAATGCATCCGTAGAAAGCAAAGGACCCGATATAGAAGCAGGAATCGGGAAGTTCCATGGCGGTCAGGGAAGTGCAGCCGCGGAACGCGTTGCTGCCGATATAGCTGACATCCTCCGGAATCTCGATCTCTTTCAGCTCAATGCAGTCCTGGAAGGCGCCGCCGCCGATGTAGGTCACATCCTCCGGCAGGACGATCTCCGCCAGGTTCTTGCAGCCGGCAAAGGTATTCTGCCCGATGGAGGAGATCCCTTCCGGCAGCTCGATGGAGGTCAGGCCGGAGCAGTCGAAGAAAGCCCTGTCGCCGATGGTGGTCGCATCCTCCGGGAGGATCAGCTCCGACAGGTTCCTGCAGCCCTCAAAGGCGCTGACGCCGATTTCCGTAATGGTATCGGGGCAGCGGAGGGAGGTCAGGTTGCTGCAGCCGTTGAAAGCGCCGTCCCCCAGATAGGAAACGCTGTCCGGCAGGTTGATGCTCTTAAGACGGTTGCACTGGTAAAAGGCCTTCCGGCCGATGGAGGTGACCGTCTCCGGCAGGGTCAGCTCGGAAAGGCCGTCGCAGGTGTAGAAGGCGGAGGCGCCGATGATACGGGTCCCGTCCGGCACCTCATAGGCGCCCTGCAGCTGCATGGAGTAATAAATGAGCCGCTGATCGGGCTTGCTGAAAAGCACGCCGTCCTGCAGCGAAAGAAGCGGATGGTCTTTGGAAATTTCGATGTCGGAAAGGCTGGAGCAGCCGGCGAACGGGTTCCGCCCGATCCGCTTTACCGCGTCCGGAATGTTGATCAGCATCAGGTTGCCGCAGGTCATGAAAGCGGAATCGCCGATTTCCGTGATGGATTCCGGCAGGGAGACGTACATCAGCGTATTCCTGCTCTTGAAGGCTTCCGCCCCGATGGCGGTGACCGGAATGCCGTCCAGCTCGGAGGGGATGAAAAGATCCTCGCCGTCCCCTTTGTAACGGGTGATCATGGCCGTCCCGTCCGGCAGCAGGCGGTAAAGATAGTCTCCGTTCTTCAGATCCGTCTCACTCTCCGCCGCGGCGGAAAAAAGACACAGAAATACCAGAATCAATGCCAGCAGTACGGCCGGGATCCGCTTCATTCCTGTGTCACCTCGCTTATTCTGTCTTCTTATCATATCGCCTTTTTCCCGATGCGTCAAATGATTTTTAAGTGGAAATCGCTGAGAAAGTGTGATATACTTCCTCTGTTAGAGCGCTACAATCATAAAACCTACAACAGCGCCGCTTTTTCCGGAAGCGGCAGCATGGAATACGAAGAGGGGAAAATCCGATGAGAAAGAACCGAACCGCACTGCGGCGGGGATCCGTGAAAGCCTTCTGTGCGCTGGCGGCGGCGCTGACGCTGTGCATCTGCGCCGGGGCAGCCGCGGTGGAAGAAAGTGAAATGGTTCTGATTACGCCGGAGCTGATTCTCGCACGGGATGCTGCCGTGCGGATGAACCTCAAAGGTCCGGACGGGAATACCCTGCAGGTGCGCAGCAGCCCCAATACGCCGGGGCGCGGTCATGCGGACGCACAGGGGAACGCGCCGGAATATATCGGGGAAATCGGCTTTGCGGCGCTGCCGAACGATCCGGAAATGAGCAAGTTTTCCGTATTTGACAAAGCGTACTGGGTGGTTCCGGAGTATGTGCTGAAGGAAGGAAACCTGGTGCCGGCCGGTTCCATCCCCCACAAGACGCCCCTGGTTGTGACGGAGCAGAAGCTGGAGGCGGACGGAAACGGCGGCTGCACCGGCCTGCTGCAGGTGGTTCGCCTGGACGTTGCCCGCGAGTGCCTGATTGACGTGTCCTGCTTTGTGACGCTGCCGTACTGGTCCCTGCCGATCCGAGAGGTTTCGGAATACGGATGCTGCATTGCCGTTTACCGGGAAACCCCCGGTGAAGGCCCCCGTGACGCGGAAGGGAATGCCTTCACGATCCGGGACGGCACCCGGGTCCTGATTCCCTTCGACAACGGGGAATACGCGGCGGATCCGGCGAACGGGACGCTGAACGTCCGGGGCATCGTGTTCCGGGAGATGGAGAACGGACAGATCACTCCTGTAACCGTGTGCTTCCGGGAAACGGATCTGGTGCTGAATTACTGATCATCTGAAAAATACAACAGGTATCTGAACCTGGAGGATGTGGCGAAATGACAAAGAAACACCTGTGGATCGCACTGGCGGTTCTGCTGGTCCTGCTGGCAGCCGTTTCCTGTTCCTGCGCCGAAACCAAGAAATACGGGTCGTATGAGCTGGAAATCATCGATGAGGACGCCAACACGGTCCGGATCACCCGGTGGTCTGTTCCGGGCAGCCTGAAGAACGAGGAAACGATCGACCTGACCATCGAGGCGGAAATGGACGGCTACAAGGTCGTCGAGATCGGCGACAGCGCGTTCAACAAAAAGGAACAGCTGCATTCGGTCATTATTCCGGAAGGCGTGAAGTCGATCGGGATCAACGCTTTCAGCAACTGTGACGGGATTGTGCAGATCCGGTTCCCGAAGTCGCTGGAATCCATCGGGACCAAGGCGTTTTCCAACTGCAAGAAACTGACGAAACTCAAGATCCCCGGAACCATCCGGAAATTCGGGGACAATCCGTTTGCCCGGTGCGACAATCTTAAAGAGATCGTACTGGACGGCGATTCCGACCTTTTCGAATTCCGCGACGGAATGCTGATCGGCAAGGAAGACAGCAAGCTGATTGCCTACATGCAGGAATCCCACGGGAACTCCTTCACCGTGCCGGACGATATCCGGATCATCGGGCGGGACGCTTTCTGGGAATGCCAGGAGCTGGAGAGCATTATCCTGCCGGAAGGTCTGGAAATCATCGGAGAGAGCGCTTTCAATTCCTGCACATCCATTCTGAGCGTCGAACTCCCGGAGAGCGTGCATACGATTGAGAACAAATCCTTCGCCAACTGCACGGCGCTGACGGAGTTCATTATTCCGGACAGCCTGATCGACGTGAAGGGCAATCCCTTTGTCGGCTGCAGGAACCTGGCGCAGATCGTGCTCAGCGAACAGCATCCCACCCTGATGATCCGGGAAGGCGTGCTGATGGACAAGAGAACCCTGACGCTGCTCTGTTATCCCTGGATCCGGGAGGATCTGGAATACCGTGCGCCGGAAGGCACGCTGGCCATCGGAATGAGCGCTTTCGAGTCCACCGGAAAGCAGCGGGATCTCAGCGCTGAAAAGCTGAAAATCATCCTGCCGGATACGGTGACCGAGATCGGCAGCTACGCGTTCAACGACTGCCAGATGTCGGAGATCCGGCTGTCAGAAGGCCTGACCGGGATCGGAGACCACGCCTTTGAATACTGCTATTTCCTCACGCAGATTGACCTGCCGGACAGCCTGACCGAGATTCCGACCGCCGCGTTCGACTTCTGCACGGTGCTGAGTGAAATCCGTTTCCCGCAGTCCCTGAAGTCCATCGGGGATCACGCGTTCTCCGGCTGCAGCCGGCTGAACCGGCCGGAACTGCCGGACACGCTGGAGAAAATCGGCAGCCGGGCCTTTGAAAACTGCGAAGCCATGGAAAGTATCCGGATCCCCGATTCCGTGACGGAAATGGGCGCCGCGGTGTTCAACGGATGCATCAACCTGAAGGAGGTACATCTGCCCTCCCGGATGCGCGTGCTGCCCAGCATGACCTTCCGTTACTGCAGCAGCCTGCGGACGCTGGAACTGCCCGAGACGCTGCTGGCGGTTTCCGATATGGTGTTTGTCGGCTGCACCTCTCTGGAAATGCTGGAGATTCCGGCCAAAGTGACCCGGATCAGCAACAACGCCTTCCAGGACTGCCGGACCCTGAAGGAAATCGTGATGCCGGCAAGCCTGCAGTCCATCGGTGAGCAGGCCTTCCTGAACTGTACCGGACTGGAGGGCATCGCCGTGCCGAGCGGAACGACCCGGATCGGCAAGAAAGCCTTCCAGGGCTGCACCAATCTGACCAACGTGGTCATTCCTGAAACCGTCGAAAGAATCGAATCCCTGATCTTCATGGACTGCAGCCTGGACATGAAAGTCTGGGTGGAGAAGGAAAGCAAGGCGGAGGAATGGTGCCGGGAGAACGGATATTCCATCGTGTATATGGACGGATCCGTGCCCGCGGACCAGGAGGATTTCTGATTCCGCCAATGACATAAGACCTGCCGGAAGGAGCCTGCGCGGCTCCTTCTTTTTTACTGTCCGGAAGCTGCTTTTTTGATCCCGGGTTCATTGCATTTTACCGCGTTTGGGGATACACTTACGAAGGAAATGAACCGGGATCGGGGAGGAAGAGGAAATGTTTGTTCTTTGCCTGCTGCTGTGGATGATACTGAACGGGAGAATCACCTGGGAAATCGCCGGGTTCGGGATTGCGGTTTCCGCGGCGGTGACTTTCGCAGCCAGGAAACTGACGGGGCAGACCCGGCAGAAGGAATGGGCGGTGATCTGGAAGTTTCCCGGCGTACTGTGTTACGGAATGACGCTGCTGCGGGAAATCATCCGGGCAAATTTCGCGGTGATCCGCATGGTTTACCGGAAAGCAAAACCCGATCCGTGCCTGAAACAATTTTCCGCGCCCCTGCGGACGACAGCGGCGCGGGTTGTCCTGGCGGACAGCATTACGCTGACCCCCGGGACCATCACCGCGGAACAGGACGGTCCCCTGTTCACCGTACACTGCCTGGACCGGTCAATGTCGGAAGGACTGGAGCAGAGCTGTTTTGTCCGGCGGCTGCAATCCTTGGAAAAGCAGGAGGGATCCCATGAAGTATGACGTGGCGGTACAGACGCTGCTGACCATCAGCATGGTGGTGCTGTCAGCGGGCGTGCTGGGATGCCTGATCCGGGCGATCATCGGGCCTACCCACGCGGACCGGCTGATTGCCGCGAATATGACCGGAACCCAGGTGATCTGCCTGATCTGCATTGTTGCTGCCCGTACGGGAGAGCATGCCTTCACGGATGTGGCGCTGATTTTTGCCATGTTCAGTTTCCTGGCGGCGGCGGTGTTTGTCCGGATTGTGACGGAAAGGAGAAAGGACAGATGACGTTTGCGGAAGGAGTAAGGCTGGCGATTGGCGGAATCCTGATGCTGGGCGGGCTGTTCGTTTTTGTTTCGTCTGTGATCGGGAACTTCCGTTTTCCGGACGCGGCGACGCGGATGCACTCCGCTGCCCTGGGGGATACGCTGGGAATCCTGCTGGTTTTTGCCGGACTGGCGGTACTGTGTTTCTCCGCAGGCCTTTTGCTGAAGCTGGGGATCATTCTCCTGATGATGTGGGTCGCGGGGCCGGCCTGTTCCCACCTGATCGCGGGGATGCTCGCGGGGAAAGAACCGGAGAAGAAAGAGGAGAAGCGGAAAAAATGACGGTTGCGGTTGGATTGTTGCTGGGGGTTCTGGTGATCTGCGCGCTGGCAGTGGCCATCATAAAGGATCCGGTGGCGGCAGTGCTGGTCCAGCTTGGATTCAGTACGGTGATGGCAGTGATCTGGCTGATCATTGAATCACCGGACCTGGCGGTCACGGAGGCAGCGGTGGGCACCGGTGTGACGGGCGTGCTGTTTTTCTTCGCGTTTCGCAGGATCGGCCTGATCGGGGCGAAGGGGGCAAAGAAGAATGAAACAGAAACATGACGGACAGCGTACCCTTCGCACCGCCTACCGGATCATGTCGGTGGCGGTATGCCTGACGCTGATTACGATGCTGCTGATTGTGGTATCCTGGATGCCCCAGTTCGGCGGCGGGGAAAACCCGGCGGAAAACGAAGTTTACAAACGGTATGTGGAAAGCGGAACCAGCGAAGGCGGCGCGGTGAACACGGTGGCGGACATGATCCTGGACTACCGGGCCTTTGACACTCTCGGCGAATCCAACGTCCTGTTCACGGCAGCCTGCATCGTGCTGATCCTGCTGCGGGCGGACAAGGATCCCAAAGACGGAAGGCTCCTGATCCCGGAACTGCAGGCGGAACCCCTGCACGGAAAGAAGGACAGCATCCTGCGGGGAACGGCCATGATCCTGCTGCCGGCGGGGCTGCTTTTCGGCGTCTGCATCGTCCTGAACGGACATCTGTCCGCCGGCGGCGGCTTTTCCGGCGGCGCCATTATCGGCGCGGCGCTGATCCTGTTCGCCATGGCATATGGACCGGAGAAGCTGGAGCGAACCCTGAACCGGAAAACCTGGAGCTGGCTTGTCTGGTCGGCACTGCTGGTCTACACGCTGCTGAAAACCTATTCCTTCTACACCGGCGCAAACGGAATAGAAAGCATTATTCCCCTGGGAGAACCCGGAAGGATTCTCTCCGGCGGAATGATCCTTCCGCTGAATATCTGCGTCGGGGTTGTGGTGGCCTGTACCATGTACGCGTTTTACGCGCTGTTCAGCAAAGGGGGGATCGGCAGTGGTGGGAAATAACCTCCGTTTCAATAATTTCATGGTGGCAGCCGTGATTATTTTCGGAATCGGGTTTACGATGCTGTTCCTGAACCGGAACCTGGTGAAGAAAATTATCGGATTCAACTTCATGGACAGCGGGATTTTCCTGTTCCTGGCCTCCAACGGCTATATCGAGGACCGGATCAGCCCCATCATCCAGGGAGGGGAAGTATCTGTTTCCAATTACATCAATCCGATCCCGGCGGGCCTGGTGCTGACGGGAATCGTGGTTTCGGTCAGTGTCACCGCGGTGCTGCTGGCCCTGACGGTGCGGCTGTACCTGCGGTACCACACGCTGGAACTGGATGAGATTATCGCGAAAGCCCGGACGGAGGATGAAAAATGACGCTGGTACAGAATTTTCCGTTCGCGGCCATTATGATGTGCCTGGCCGGCGGGGTGACCTGTGTGGTGCTGCGGCCCCGGGCGGCGAGGGCATTTGCCGTTCTGCTGAACGCGGTGATCGCGGGGATGATGACGGCGGTGCTGCTGTTCACCATCCGCACAGGGGAGAGCTATGTCTACCTGATGGGGCATTTTCCGGCCCCCTGGGGAAATGAGATCCGGATCGGCCCGCTGGAAGCGCTGATGGCGCTGATGTTCTCCCTGGTGACGACAGTGATCCTGGCAGGCGGAATGCAGAACATCTGTGAGGATGTGGAACCAGACAAGACGAAGCTGTACTCCGCCGTGATCTGCCTGATGACAACGTCCCTGCTGGCGCTGACCTTTACGAACGACCTGTTCACCGCGTATGTGTTTGTGGAAATCAACACCCTGACCTCCTGCGCGCTGGTGATGCTGCGCTACCGGAGCGGAATGGCGCTTTCCGCGTCTATACGCTACCTGATCATGAGCCTGCTGGGATCCGGCCTGTTCCTGATCGGTGTGGTGATCCTGTACAATATTACAGGGCACCTGCTGATGGAGCCCATCGGCGCGGCGGTCCGGAACCTGGCCGCCACCGGGGAATACGCTTTCCCGCTGACCATTACCCTGGGCCTGTTCGCGGTGGGGCTCGCGCTGAAAAGCGCCCTGTGGCCCTTCAGCTCCTGGCTTCCGGACGCGCATGCCAGCGCCACAACCGCCTCCAGCGGGATCCTTTCCGGCCTGGTGCTGAAGGGATATATCATCCTGCTGATCAAGATCATCTACCGGATGATCGGACTGGAGGTCGTGGCGGCGGAGGGCGTGCTGAACGTCCTGTTCGGACTGGGAACCGGCGCCATCATCGCCGGATCCCTGTACGCGCTGCGGGAGAAGGATATCAAGCGGATGCTGGCCTACTCCTCCATTGCGCAGATCGGGTATATCTTCGCCGGGATCGGGCTGGGAACGGAAACCGGCATGATCTGTGCCTGCATCCAGATCCTGGCGCACGCCGTGACCAAACCCATGCTCTTCTGCGCGGCGGGGAACATGGCCTCCGAAGCGGGGGGCCACCGGTTCGACCAGCTGCGGGGAATGGGCCGGCGGAGGCCGCTGCTGGGGATTGCCTTCGCGGCAGGGGCCCTTTCCATGATCGGCATTCCGCTGTTTGCGGGATTTGCCACAAAGTATTTCCTGTGCAAGGCGGCCATCGGCGCCGCCGGATGGAAGGGCATTGTGGCACTGGCGGCGGTGGTTGTCAGTACCGTGCTGAACGCCCTTTACTACCTCCCGGCGATCCAGATCCTGCTTGACCGGGAGCCGGATACGAAAACAGGACAGGCCGCCGGCCGCGGTTCCGTCCTGGCCGCCGCGGCTATCGCCGTTTTCCTGGTCCTCCAGTTCGGACTTGGCTTTTTCTTCAGCCGGATCGCAGAAATTATCAGCGCCGGCCTGAATACTCTGGCATGAGGTGAAGAACGATGAGATCATCTGCAATGTTGCTGCTTCCGATCCTGCTTCCGACGATCTGCGGAATCATCGCGGGACTGGTTCCCGCGTTCAAAAAGGATGAAACCCGGCGCGTGCTGGTGCTGGCGGCGCTGGCCGGCACGCTGGGGGTGACCGCCTGGCAGATTTTCACGGAGGGTTCCGCCCTTGCGCTGCTGACGATTGCCCCGGAGATGGAACTGCGGCTGGCGGTGGATGATGTGACCCGGGTGTTCGCGTTGCTGATTGCCGTGATGTGGCTGCTGAGCGGGATTTTCTCCCGGGAGTACATGAAGCACGAAGGCCACAGGAGCCGGTATGACTGCTTCTTCCTGATGAGCGAAGGCGCCATGCTGGGTGTTGCCATGGCCGGTAACTACATTACGATGTACCTGTTCTTTGAGTGGATGACGCTGCTGTCCCTGCCCATGGTGCTGCACAGCCAGACAAAGGACGCGATCCGGGCGGGCATCAAATACCTGCTGTATTCCTTTGCCGGAGCTTTCGCCGGACTGCTGGGCATCCCGTTCCTGCTGAAGTACGGGACGACCTTGAACTTTATCCCCGGCGGCGTGCTGGATCCGGCGATGACGGAAGGGCATGAGGGCCTGCTGCTGGGAGTGGCCTTCGCGGTGATCCTTGGATTCGGCGCGAAAGCCGGTATCTATCCGCTGCACGCCTGGCTGCCGGCGGCGCATCCTGAAGCGCCTGCCCCTGCGTCGGCCATCCTGTCCGGTGTGATTACCAAGGCCGGCGTCATCGCGATTATCCGGGTGGTGTACTACCAGTTCGGGACCGGATTCCTGTCCGGAACCTGGGTGCAGACGGTACTGCTTTCCATTACCCTGCTGACCATCCTGATGGGATCCGCCATGGCCTTCCAGGAAAAACTGCTGAAAAAACGGCTGGCGTATTCCACGGTCAGCCAGGTCAGCTATATCCTTTTCGGACTGCTGCTGATGAACACACAGGCCCTGACCGGTTCCTTCCTGCATGTCCTGTGCCACAGCATCGCCAAGGACGGGCTCTTCCTGTGCGCCGGCGCGATTATTTACAAAACCGGCCGGAAGAATGTGGACGAGCTGACGGGAATCGGGAAGGAAATGCCCGTTGTCCTGTGGTGCTTCACTCTCTGCTCCCTGGCGCTGATCGGTATCCCGCCCATGTGCGGATTTATGAGCAAGTGGTACCTGGCCATCGGTTCCCTGGACAGCGCCATCCCGGTGATCAGCTGGCTGGGACCGGTGATCCTGCTGATTTCAGCGCTGCTGACAGCGGGATACCTGCTGCCGGTGGTGATTCACGGTTTCTTCCCGGG
>CAMJTZ010000006.1 GCA_946408865.1 uncultured Clostridia bacterium | reverse complement strand
ACGATGATCCGTTCCAGAATCACCATTCCTACGCCGACGATCAGAAACAGGTAGAATGTGACAAAGCGCCAGGTCAGGAGCGCCATACCGATGATGCCGTTGTGGAAGATTCCCCTGAAATAAACCAGAAAGCCGCCCTCCTGCGCGCCGCTTGCACCGGGCAGAGGCGTATAGCTGGCGCTGAGATACAGCAGGCAGCTCAGTGTCAGCAACTGATACCAGGGGGTTCCGTGCTGGCCGAAAGCATAATAGGTAAAAACAACTGTCGCCATCAGACCGAGCAGGCTGATAAAGCTGCACATAAACTGGATTGCGATCTGTCCCGGCTGCTTCAGAAGATCCCGCATGGCCTTGTTGTAGGTATCCAGAACCTCGGTGATTTTTTCGATCATGGCATCTTTGTTTTTGAGAAGATGCATTTTATGCAGAAGACAAGCCAGCCAGATGAAAAAGCGCTGGACCCACATGCGTTTCCACGTGGCAAGGATGACCAGCGGAACTGCTGAAAAATTAATCGTCCATCCGATCCGGACAAGCCATACAGCGCCCTGCAGCTGCTCATACACAAAGGTTCTGTTGAACAGGAAGAGTACCAGTCCCATCATGGAAATCATGAACTGATTTGTAAAAAACCGGATCGTCACCGCCATCGTCCCGTAACCGACCGGAATTCCTGCCTTTCGCAGCGAATTGACCTGCATGGGCTGGCCGCCTGCAGCGCTTGGCGTAATGTTGCTGTAGTAAAAACCGATCAGTGAGACATTGATTGCGCGTCCCACACTGAATTTGAATTTTTCGCGGCGCAGGTAGCACCAGTAGTTCAGTCCGTCAAAAACAACACCCACGATCCAGCATCCAAAAATGCCCGCCAGCCACCAGAGATCCAGTTGTTTTATTGTACTCCAGGCGTCCTTCAGTTCCGTATTGCTGAATGCGATAATAATCACAGCGGTAACAGAAGCTGCAACAAACAGAAAACTCAGTATTTTTTTGAGTTTCGTCGACATGCCTTCCTCCTGCTTCCGCCGCAACGCGTAATAATTAAACTAAACTTGTTAATTTTATCTTATTTCCCTGTTTCTGTCAAAACCGGCATTTGAATCATCGGACTGTACGAAGCGGAATCCTTCGAAATCGAAACGGCTTCCGGGTAGGAATACAAAGGTGACCTCGCACATTCCGCCGGGCGTCAGCACCCTGAAGCGCTGCTCCGGCTCACCGCTTCCAATGAAATCTGCAACGGCGTTTTCTGTCTCTCCTGCTTCGTTCCGGAATCGAACAGTAATCGCATTCACCGGCAGTTCTGTTTTCCCGCGAATCATCAGCGTCCATTCCTTCTGTGCGCCGAAATCCATACTCTCATAGCAAAGGGAAACGTTGTTGCCGATGTTTTGGACGGTATTTCCGCACTTTTCGAAGGAATCGCCGTAAATAGTATCCGCTTCCCCGGCATACAGGAAATCTGTCGCCCGGCTTTGCTTTTCAAAGCGGAATCCTTTCATATGCACCTTGTCCCGCATCCGGAAGCATAAAGTATGGACTCCCTTCAGGCGGTACGGAAGGTGATACGTTTCCTCCTGGTATACATTCCATATGCTGGGCTTCTCATAATGAAGCACCGTCAGCACTTTCCCGTCTTTCCTGGGATCACCGTCGATAAGATCAATCTCGTACGGATCTCCGTTGAGGGCGAAAATCGGCAGGATCAGCGTATCTGATCCGGCGTTTCCGAAATCCACGCGGCTGAAGCCGACCATGCTTTCTCCGTCGCGCGAGAAGGCGATCCCTTTTTCGTTCCCCGTGCCGATCTCCCCTTCGTGCAGATCATACAGCCCCGCACATATGAAAGCGTATGGATCCATGGCCGGCTGTCCGACTCCCTTCACGGAAAAAGCGATCTGGCTGATGATTTCCGGATGATCTTCCGCGTTTCCGCCCAGCGCGCGCAGGATAAGTTCTCCGTCTCCCAGGCCGCGGACCCGGACCAGGTCTCCTTCTGTCTCCAGTTCCGCGTAAGGGGATTCAATTCCGGCGTCATTCGTAATCTGCCAGCTCACGCCGCATCCCTGCGCATTTTCAGGCAGCTGTTTCCACCGGAAGCTGCATACCGGATGTTCCTTTGTGATTACGGGGTCATCCACCGCTTCAATCTCAATTTTCCGTACAGGAATCCGTCCGTCATCCGTACTGTCCGGAAACCGCATTTCGCAGGAAGTTCCGGGAACTCTCATCGTTTTCCGTACCGGAATGACAGTTTCCGTGCGCAGCCCGGCCGTACTCTCTGCAGAAATCAACGCATTTTCCGGAAGGCCGTTCGACGCAATGATCAGCAGCAGCTTCCCTCCAAACAGGCGGCGGCTGTTCTGCTTGTATCCGTCCGCATCGGTGGAATCTCCGTTGTCCGTTCCGGCAAGGTATCCGCCTCCGGAGACTTTTATGCGTACCCGGTCGCGGGCGTTCTCAACCGGATTTCCGTTTTCATCCACAGCCTGTACAGTAACAAAAGCCAGATCCTGTCCGTCCCCCAGCAGGAATTCATTCTCAGAAACAATCTGCAGTTGTGCCGTGTTGCCGAAGCTGCTCCGGACTGTTTCTTCGAGTACGTTTCCGTTCCCGTCCAGTGCCCTCGCTTTCAGTTTGCCGCTTCTGTACGGGACTTTCCATACCGGAAGGCACATTTCAGCGTTGTCCATGCGCACTTCCTTCACGCCGAGGGATTCCCCGTTCAGCAGCAGTTCCACCCGGGAGTAGTTTGTCATTACCGGTACATCGATCATCTGTCCCGGGTTCCAGTCCCAGTACACGCCGATATGAAGCACATTTTTGCTGCTCCACAGACTCTGAAACAGGTAATAGGAATCTTTGGGATAACAGGCTGTATCAGCCTGTCCGAAATAGCAGCTGCGCGTATGATAGGGCGTCGGTTCCCCGATATAGTCGATCCCGCTCCAGATAAACTGTCCCATGCTGTATCTGCACTGCAGATCCTCCGTGATCATTGCCCGCAGGTCATTGGCTCCCCAGCTGGTGTTGCTGTTTCCCAGCGCGCTGCACTGCAGGTCCGATTCGCTCATAATGCTTTTTTCAATCGGGAAATGGTAGATATTCCTGCTGCTCAGCACGCTTGCGGTTTCGCTTCCGTATATCACCCAGTCCGGATGCTTCCGGTGGTGTTCTTCATAATACTTTTCGCCGTAATTGTATCCGGCAATCTTAACGACGTCGGCGCATCGCTGTCCGCCTTCCCACGGCATGTAGTTGCATCCGAATGTCACTGCCGCATGCCCGTCCGGATCGTGGGAACGCACCTGCTCCGTCAGCATGGTGCAGACCTCCGTCCCCCGCAGGTCTGCATGCATGTCGTATATTTCATTGCCGATGGACCAGAGGATCACACTCGGATGACACCGGTCCCTGCGGATCCAGAGTGCAACATCTTCCGCTTCATGTTCCGGAAAAAAACGTGCATAATCATATTCCGTCTTGGGCCGCTCCCACATGTCGAAGGCTTCGTCGTCCACAAGAATACCCATTTCGTCGCACAGGTCCAGGAGCTTTGCAGCTGGCGGATTATGGGAGGTCCGCAGCGCGTTCACGCCCATGTCTTTCATCAGCTGCAGCTGGCGTTTCGCGGCTTTTGCGTGGAAAGCTGCGCCAAGCGCGCCAAGATCGTGATGCAGGCATACACCTTTCAGTTTGAAAGGGCGGTGATTCAGTATCAAACCCCGGTCCGGATTGTATTCCACGGTCCGCAGGCCGAACTGCTGCGTTCCTGTTTCTGTTCCGAAAGAATAGTTCAGCGTATAGAGCACCGGGTGCTCCGGATCCCAGGCTTCTGCCCCGTGCAGCCTTAATTCGAAGTCTACATTTCCTCCGGCGCTTTCGGTACTTCCGGCAGCCAGCTCTGTTCCATCCGCGTTCACGACTGTGCACGAAAATGTACTTTGGTCTGTTTTGGATGTATCGGCCCGCACGCGCAGCAGCCAGTCTCCATCCTCTTCTTCTTTTTCTGTCAGATAAAAGCTGTCCGGCACAATGTGCTGTGCAGGCAATTCTTTCCAGTATACATCCCGGAAAATCCCGCTCCCGGAATACCACCTGGAATTCGGGCTTTTATGACGGATATAAACCATCACTTCGTTCTTTCCCGGATGCAGTGCGTCCGTTATGTCCGCGTGAAAAGCGGTATATCCGTAAGGGTGGCTGCATACTTTCTTTCCGTTGACCAGTATGTCGCAATCCATATAGACCCCGTCAAACTGAAGCAGCACGCATTCGGAAACCGTCGCGAGCTCCATTTCCCGGCGATAGCATACGTCCGCGGTTTCATACAGGTCGTTATGCTGCCAGATCAGCCAGTCGTGCGGAAGATCAACTTTCTTCCATCCGGATTGCTTCCGTGCTTCCTCTGCGGTGCTTTCCCCGGCCAGCTTCAGGAATTCCCATCCGTCATTCAGCAGTTTCGTCATTCTGCAAAACTCTCCGTTTCCATGATTGTGTGGTATTGGTTTACATGTTTTCCTGTTTCAGCTTCCGGCTCATCAGATCCTGAACAATTTCCTTCGGATCAGCGTTTTTTTCAACAATCGCCTGCACCGCTTCAATCAGCGGCATTTCCATCCCGTATTTTTCGCACAGACGGATGGCTGCGGGCAGGGCGTTAACGCCTTCAACCACCATACCGACTTCCTTCAGGGCTTCCTCCGGTGTTTTTCCCTGGCCGATCAGCATTCCAGCCCGGTTATTGCGGCTGTGATTGCTCGTCGCTGTAACAATCAGGTCGCCGATTCCCGCCAGGCCGAAGAAAGTCCGTTCATTGCATCCCATTGCCAGACCGAGACGCCGGATTTCCTCCATCCCGCGGGTTATCATCGCTGCCCGGGTGTTATCTCCGTATCCGAGTCCTTTTGCAATACCGACAGCCAGCGCTTCCACGTTTTTCAGCGCTCCGCAGATCTGCACGCCGCGTTTGTCGCTGTTCGTATACGGCCGTATGCAGGATCCTTCAAACAGCTTCTGTACTTTCTCGGTAATCTCAGAGTCATCGCCCGCCGCGACGATCAGGGTCGGCATATCCCGGGCTACTTCTTCCGCGTGTGTCGGTCCGCTGACAGCGACCGTCACCGGTTTCCATCCGGCGCGCCGTTCCATTTCATCCTCAATCACTTCCGTAAGGGTCATCAGAGTATCTTTCTCGATGCCCTTTGATGCGTTGATCCACACGGGTTTCCGATCCGCGTATCCGGAAAACAGCGCCACCGTATCACGCACGAAAATGGAAGGAACCACCACCAGAATATAATCTGCCCTGTCCGCCGCTTCTGCCGGATCCGCCGTAAAGACAATCTCATCGGGAATATGCACGCCGGGCAGGTTCGGAGCTTCACGCGTCTCACGGAGTTTTTCTGCTTCCTCCGGGAATTTGCTCCAGACGGTTACCTCCGCCCCGTTCAGCGACAGTATGCGCGAAAGCGCGACACCCCAGGTTCCGGATCCGAGTACGGCGATTTTCATTGTGCTTTTTCACTCCCGTTTTCCGTGTATTCAAGATGCAGTTCATTGGAAGAGGCGTAGGCGCCCTGGATGTCCAGCTGATATTTCAGGTGAACGGAACCTTTCTGTTCGCCGATATCACACTGCACTCCCCTGGAATAAACGGCCATATCCATCGTTCCGAAAGGGGTCCGGTATGCGCCTTCAAACCGCTGCTCCGGTACAAAAACCATGGTGTTGGAGTAATCCCCTTTCCGTGTCATCGTGACACGGTTTTTCTCAAGCATCAGCGTTACAAGAGCTGTCGCGATTTCTCCCGTTTCCTCATCCTGCTGGGATTCCGTGTATTCGAGCACGGCATTTTCGTTATCTCCCATGAGCAGCTTTCCCCGGGTAATAAACTGAATCGGATAATCAGGAGCATGATCATATCTGGCAATCGCGAGAAGGTTGATAAGCACTGTTTTTTCTTCAGCCATTTTTTCATGCGCTCCTTCCTGTTGTATATTTAATTTTACATCTTCCTTCCGGTCTGCGCAACCCGGTACCCCCTTCCACTCTTTCCTTGAATTTCACTGTCGGAAGGTATATCATTTTCCCATCAAGAATCCGGAGGCGCCCATGCAGCTGAAAGCTTTTGCGAAAATCAACTGGTCTCTCGACATCACCGGCGTCCGTCCTGACGGGTATCACCTTATGGATATGGTGATGCAGCCGGTCTCCCTTGCCGATGAGATTGAGCTGTCTCCGGCGCCCGATATCTCCGTCATCACCAGCGGATTCCCGGTTTCCCGGGCGGACCGGACAAACCTTGCCTGGCGGGCTGCGAGCCTGCTCCGCGAACACTGCGGCGTGCGGCAGGGCGTTCAGATCCGTCTGCATAAAACCATTCCCATGGGAGCCGGCCTCGGCGGCGGAAGCGCAGATGCCGCAGCCGTCCTGTATGGGCTGAACCGGATGTGGAATCTGAATCTTCCCGCTGGCGAGCTTGAATCTGTCGGCCTCTCCCTGGGCGCCGACGTGCCTTTCTGCCTCCACGGCGGTCTTGTACGCACCCGGGGCATCGGTGAACTGCTGGAGGATCATCCCTGTGAGATCAATTACTGGCTCCTGGTTTTCCAGCCCTGCCGCGCGCTGAGCACAAGGGACATTTTTGCCGCTTATCACGCCTCTCTCCCGCAGCAGCGTCCTGATACAGGGGCGGTACTCCTTTCCCTGGAAACCGGCAATCCCGATCTGCTGGCTGTTTCCATCGGCAACGTGCTCGAGTCCGTCTCCGCCTCCGCCTGTCCGGAGATTCCGGAAGCAGTGAACGCCCTGAAATCCGCCGGTGCCTTCGCTGCGCAGATGACCGGCAGCGGCAGCGCCGTTTTCGGCGCCTTCCGTTCCCGTGTCCTTGCCGAAAAGGCGCTCTCTTCCCTGCGCCGCCGGTGGCGCGTTATCCATCTCTGCCATACGCAGTCGGACAGCATACGGATCATGGAGGAATAAATCTGATGAAGAAAACACTTGGCTGCATCCGGAAAGCGGATACCGATTTTCATCTGATCGGAAACGGAGACAAGGTCGCCATCGGCGTCTCCGGCGGAAAGGATTCCCTCCTTCTCCTGCATGCGCTCTCTTTGTACCGGAAATTCACGCACAAAGATTTTTCGCTCCTTGCCATCACCGTTGGCAACGGACTCGGCGCGCCGGATTATTCCGGAGTTGCAGCGCTGTGCGACTCGCTCGGAATCCCGTATATTATCCGAGAAACACAGATCGGAGAAATCATTTTTGAGTACCGTAAGGAGAAGAATCCCTGTGCGCTGTGCGCCAAAATGCGCCGCGCAGTTCTCGCCAACACCTGTGTCGAAAACGGATGCAACAAGCTGGCTCTCGGTCATCACCGGGATGATGCCATCGAAACGCTAATCCTTTCCCTTTTCCACGAAGGACGCTTCCGTACTTTCCATCCCTGCTCCACCATGAGCCGCACCGGCGTCACCGTCATAAGGCCTTTGGTTTACCTTCCGGAAAGCCATGTCCGGCATATGCAGAAAGTCCTGTCCCTCCCGGTTGTCCGCTCCGCCTGCCCGGCTGACGGACATACGGAGCGGGAAACGGCCGCACGCCTTCTCTCCGGTATGAAAGCGACCTTTCCCGACGCCGCTGAGCGGATTCTCCACGCACTGCAGCACGAACCGTACGATCTCTGGCAGAAGAATCCGCCGGAGCCGGATGACAATGAACCATAATCCGGTTCCTTTTTTCTTATCCTGCCGGTATAATCCGCTCTGTTTTTCTGCATCAGAAGGTTTTCTATCTTTTTTTTCCATTTTTTATATGGTATAATAAACTGATTTTGGACTTCAAGGAGATTTTTGCTGTGGGTGGGAATAACTCGAATTATAACCGCAAGTCCGGCGGTACCGGTTTTCTGATTACAGCGGGAATCGTTTTTCTCGCGCTGCGGGGTCTTCCCGGTCTTCTGCTGGGAGTAGTGATCGGCGCCGGAGTCGGCGCAATTGCCAGCATCGTAGGCAAAAAACTGGATACCACAACACATAACAGGCGTGACCGTGAGCGCGAAGCGCAGGAAGAACTTCTCCGCAGGCAGGAGGAGGAACGCCGCCGTCGCGAGGAGGCGTCCAAGATCCCGCTGACCGGCAATCAGCAGGCGGACAACGTAATCCTCAAAGGCCAGGAAATGCTCAACACCATCCGGGATGAGAATATCGTCATCACGGACGAAACCCTGACGGCCCAGATGAACACCCTGTCCGACAAATGTTATCAGATCTTCCGTACCGTTTCGGATGAACCTGCCAAAGCGCCGCACGTCCGCAAATTCATGAACTACTACCTGCCGACGACGCTGAAAGTCCTGGCGAATTACCGTCTCATGCAGCAGCGGGGCGTTTCCTATCAGGATATGTCCCAGGCGCGTGATTCCGCTGTCCGCTGCATGAACATGGTGCTCACTGCCTGTCAGAAGCAAATCGACGCGCTCCACAAGGAAAACATGCTCGATATTTCCACGGATATTGATGTAATGGAACAGATGCTGAAGCGCGACGGCTATATCGACAACGAGATTCTTGAATCGCAGCGTCTCGGCGCCGCCCGTACTGCAGCCGAAGCGCAGATGCGTACTTCGTCTGTTCCGATGCTTGATTTTCCGGAGGAAAGCGAAAGCCAGGAGCATTCGTCTTCCTCTTCCGCCAATACTGTTCGGGAATAATTAAAAGGAGGAACCCAAAATGTCCGAATCCAATCCGATGCCTCAGCTTTCCCTCGTTCCTTCCGCTCCGGAACCTGAAACCGCTGCTCCTGCGGAAAGCATCCAACAGACCCCTGCTGCCGCCCCGGAAGCTGCGCCGCCCAGGCTGGACGAAAGCCAGCTGACCGATGCGGAAAAAAAGGCGATTGATGATTTCATCAAAAAAGTAGACGTGACCAATCCCGATCATGTCCTTCTTTTCGGTGCCGACGCGCAGAAGCGTATCGCTGATTTCTCCCAGACCGCGCTTGACGCCGTCAAAACCCAGGAAACCGGCGAAGTCGGAAACATGCTGGTGAATCTTGTGGCTGAGCTTAAGGGCTTCCAGAAGGATTCCGAGGAGCCCAAGGGACTCGCGAAACTTTTCCAGAAGGGTGAGGATAAAATCACCCGCATGAAAGCCCGCTATAACAAGGTCTCCGCAAATGTCGATACCATTGCGGGTTCCCTCGAAAGCTACCAGACCCAGCTGCTGAAAGACGTCGCGATGTTTGACCGTCTCTATGACCAGAACAGCGATTATTTCCATCAGCTGACGCTCTACATCATCGCAGGCGACAAGAAACTGGAACAGGTCCGCAACACCGAACTCAAAGAGCTGCAGGAAAAAGCCGCCCTGTCCGGTGACGCCATGGACGCCCAAAAGGCCAATGACCTTGCGGCCCAGTGCGACCGCTTCGAGAAGAAGCTGTATGATCTGAAGCTGACCCGTCAGGTCTCCATCCAGATGGCGCCGCAGATCCGCCTTCTTCAGAACAATGACAGTCTTCTCGTTGAGAGGATTCAGTCCACCCTTTCCAACACGCTGCCTCTCTGGAAGAGCCAGATGGTCCTTGCCCTCGGAATGCATCATTCCCAGCAGGCCCTCCAGGCGCAGACAGCTGTTACCGACATGACAAACGAACTCCTCCGGAAAAACGCCGAAGCCCTCAAGATCGGCACGATCCAGACAGCTAAGGAAGCTGAACGCGGCATTATCGATATCGAAACCCTGGTTCAGACCAATCAGGATCTGATTGACACCATCAACGAAGTGATGACGATCCAGTCCGAAGGCCACGCCAAGCGTCTCGAAGCGGAAAAAACGCTCTACAGCATGGAAGCTGAGCTGAAGAAAAAGCTGCTTTCAACCAATCTGTAATTCTGGTTGTTGTTTCGGCCCGGCCGTTCCTGCGCCGGGCCGTTTTCAGAATCATTTTACTGAAGGGCAGGATGTTGCATGCGAATTATCGGCTTGACGGGCAGTATTGCCTGCGGCAAATCCACCGTCAGCAGTTATCTTCTCTCCCGCGGTTATCCCGTAGTGGACGGGGATCGCATTTCCCGGGATCTGACCGCCCCCGGCAGTCCTGCACTGCAGCAGATTCACCAGGTCTTCGGAGCCGATGTGTTTTATGAGGATGGTTCGCTCAACCGCCGCCGTCTCGGCCGGCTGATCTTTTCTGATCCTGAAGCCCGCCGGCAGCTGGATCAGTTAATGGCGCCTTTTATCCTTTCCGCCACGCAGCAGCAAATTGAATCCTCCCGTGTTTCCGGCGCGAAACTCTGTTTTCTGGATATGCCGCTGCTGTTTGAAAAAGGCTACGACCGCCTCTGCAGCGCGGTCTGGACAGTCTGGCTTCCCCTGGATCTCCAGCTTTCCCGCCTGATGGTGCGCGACGGATTCTCCCGGGAGGAAGCCATGAACCGGATCCGCTCCGTCCTCTCGTCCGATGAGAAAGCCGCCCGTTCCACGCATGTGATTGACAATTCAGGAACGATTGATCAAACCTGCAGGACTGTTGACGCACTCCTTGCCGAGGCGTTGAACACAGCTGAACTGTCCGTCCGTCCGCGGCGCGTGCGCAATTACGATTCCGCAGGTCCGGCCTCTGCCCCTGAAACGCCTGCCGTTTCCGTCCGTATGCCCCCGCCTGCGCCGGAAACAACGATGACCCGGCCGGAAACGGCGCGTAACCGCCGAGAACCGCGGAAAGCGGCGTGGCGCATGCCGGTCTGGCTGAAAACCGCGCTGATCTCTGCGGTTGTGCTCCTTGCCGCCGTCGTTACCGCGCTGATCCTGATGAATGCTTACCTCCGTACATGTGAGGAAAAGCATATTGCCGAACAGCAGCAGATTGACCGGCAGTATCCGTTAAGCTACCGTTCCCTGATTGAGCAGTACGCCTCGGAATACAACCTGGCTCCCGCGTATGTGACTGCGATTATCCGCAACGAAAGTTCCTTCAACGCCAAAGCGGAATCCGGTGCGGGCGCCCGCGGCCTGATGCAGCTTATGCCGGATACCGCCGAATGGATTGCGCACAAGCTGCAGCTCAGCGGCTATGCGTTCGAGCGGATGCTCGATCCGGAATCGAATATCCGTTTCGGCTGCTGGTATCTGAATTATCTCAGCCGTCTCTTCCGGGGAGATCCTGTCGCGGTCACAGCCGCTTATCACGCCGGTCAGGGACAGGTGAAAGTCTGGCTTTCCGATCCGCTTCTCAGTGAAGACGGCTACACGCTGACGCAGTCTTCCCTGCCGGAAGGGCCGACAAAAAAATATGTTGGGAGGGTAACAAGAGATTATGGAATCTACCAGGAAAAGTATTTCACGCCTGCTGAGCTTCCTGCTGATCCTGATCCTGCTGCTTCCGGCTCCTGATGCTTTCGCCGCGGAACTCGGCAGCAGTATCACCATTTCCATTCAGTCCTCCAAAACACTGATGGTGCGGCCTTTTGAGCCGGTCGAATACGATATTCTTTCTGCGTATCACGCTGTTTACGAATCCCTTGTATCCATTGATGATGATTATCTCCCGCAGCCCTGCCTTGCGGAAAGCTGGGAGGAATCCGCGTCCGGAAAAACCTGGACCTTCTATCTCCGCCAGGATATCCGCTTCTCGGACGGGACGCCTCTGACCGCAAAGGATGTGGTGGCTTCCGCGGAGTATATCCTTGCCAGGGCAAATGACGAAACGATTGTTGACAAAGGGTATTACCAGAATCTGAAACGCTTCGTTTCCTCCATCACAAACAAGGATGACTATACCGTCGTCGTCAGGGCGACAAACGACCGTCAGAATTTCGGTCTTCTTTATCAGATGACCTTCCCCGTTGTCCCTGCCGCCTATGTCGCGATGGATAATCCACCCGGAAGCGGCCCGTACGTCATTACGGAATTCCACGCCGGAGAGCGGATGTGGCTCTCTGCGAATCCGAACTGGTGGAAAGCCAAGCCGCAGGTGCGGGAAATCATGTTCCAGTTTGAAAACACATCCCGCGCGGTCGTCGAAAGCTATGAATTCGCCCAGGTGGAAGCCTGCTTTACGCGTTCCGTCGCCGGCGCGCAGCATAAAACCGGCGCCAATTCCCTGACCATGTCCTACCGCACAAATCAGCTGGAATGTCTTTATCTGAACAATAATTCCTATGAGCTTACCCCGGAAGTGCGCCAGGCGATCCGCAACCTGATTGACAAAAACAAAATCATTCAGACCGCGTATCTCGGCCTCGCAGTTCCGACCAATTTTCCTTTCTATCCTGGCACCTGGATGTACAATTCCAGCCTGGACGCTTCCTTCACACAGGATGTCGAAACTGCAAAGCGTCTCCTGGCGGAATCCGGCTGGGAGGATATCGATGAAAACGGCATCCTCGACAAAGCAGATGCCAACGGTGAACTGAAGCATCTTTCCCTTCGTTTTTACTATTATGAGGAACCGGATAACGACGTCCGGGAGGAAGCGATGAATATCATCACCGCCGCTCTTGCGGAGGTGGGCATTGAATGCCGTGTTACCGCAATGACCATGACGGGCCTGCAGGAAAAGCTTCGCAGCGGCTCCTTCGATCTCGCGCTCGTCGCCTTCCAGATGGATGTCACTCCGGATCCCGGTTTTATGCTGATGAGCACGAATTACCGGGCAGGAAATTACTGCAGATATTCCAGTTCCAAGATGGATGAACTGTTCAAAAGCCTTCGCAAACAGACAACCCAGGAGGAATACCGCCAGAAGCTGATGGATATCCAGTATCAGTTTTCTGTTGATTGTCCGTTTATCTGTCTCTACTGGCGCACCGGCAATGTGATTACCCGCTATATGTACACAACGTGCAGGGATGTCCGTGAATTCGAACTGCTGCGCGGCATTGAATCTTTCTTTACCAACTGACACGATACAGGGAGAAAAAAGATGAACTGGATTGAATGTATTGTCCACACAACAACCCTCGGCTCTGACTGGGTCTCGGAGCTTTTGATGGAATCCGGGGCAACTGGAACCATGATTGAGGATAAAGCGGATATTCCGGATCCGTCCAAGCCGCACGGCATCTGGGAAATCATCGATCCTAAACTGCTCGAGGAAATGCCGGAGGATGTTCTGGTTCATGCCTGGTTCACGCCGGACGATTCCTTCCCCGGTCTCTTCCGTTCCCTGCAGGAGCGGCTTGCAGCCATGAAGGATTCCCAGCCGCTTTTCGGTTCCCTCGTCGCGGATACGCGCACGGTTTCCGAGGATTCATGGGCTGAAGTCTGGAAAAAGTATTACAAGCCTTTCTATGCCGGAGAGCATCTCGTGGTCAAGCCCACCTGGGAGCCTTTTGATCCGAAGCCCGGCGACAGGATCATTGAGATTGATCCGGGAATGGCTTTCGGCAGCGGAACGCATGAAACGACCGGCATGTGTATCTCCCTCCTGGAGGAAACCATCCGCGGCGGTGAAGACATTATTGACGTCGGAACAGGCAGCGGAATCCTCGCCATCGCCGCGGCGCTCCTGGGCGCCGGTCATGTTCTTGCCATTGATATCGACCCGGATGCCGTCCGTGTCGCCGGGGAAAACGTTGCTCACAATCAGGTGGAGAACATCGTGGAAGTCCGCGAGGGGGATCTGCTGAAAAACACACAGGAAACCTGTCAGATCTGCGTTGCCAACATTATTTCGGATATCATCATTTCCTTCGCCGCGCCTCTCCGGAATCACATCCGTCCCGGCGGACTCTTTATCTGCTCCGGCGTCGTCCGGGAGCGTACGGAGGAAGTCCGTGAAGCGCTTCTCCGTGCAGACTATGAAGTTCTGAGAACCGAATACCGCGGAGAATGGACTGCGTTCCTTTGCAGGAGGAACAGCTGATGCATCGATTTTACGCCGATCCGGATCAGACGGATGAGCACCTTTTTGTTCTGAACGCGGAGGACGCGCGTCACGCCGGCAAGGTTCTGCGCCTCCGGCCGGGCGACGAGACGGAAGTTTTCTGGAACGGGCAGCGTTTTCTGGCCGCTCTGGAATCGCTTTCCGCTGACCGCGCCACCCTTTGTCCTCTCTCCGTTCTTCCCTCCACGGAGCCTTCCCTTTCCGTTACGTTGTTTCAGGGCCTTCCCAAGAGCGATAAAATGGACTGGATTGTGCAGAAGTCGGTGGAGCTCGGTGTTCTTCGGATCGTACCCGTTGTTTTCTCCCGTTGTGTCGTCCGCCTGGACGAAAAAGAAAGTGCCCGCAAGCAGGAGCGCTGGCAGCGTATTGCACGGGAGGCCGGCAAGCAGTCCGGCCGCTGCCGCATCCCGGAAGTCTGCAGTCCTGTGCTTCTCTCCGCCCTTCCGTCCTGTTTCGCGGAATGCGACAGCGTTGCTGTTCCCTGGGAAGAATGCGTCCATGGAGGCCCGCTGGCGTTTGTAAGGGAGCATCCTTCCCTTTCTTCCCTTGGCGTTGTCATCGGGCCTGAAGGCGGTATTTCCGCAGACGAAATCCGTCTTCTTTCAGAGATGGGCTGCGAAACCGTTACGCTCGGCAGGCGGATCCTGCGCACTGAAACGGCCGGTCTGGCCGCCCTCAGCGTCTTTTTCGGACTTTATGGAGAAATGGAGTAATTGATCATGCCGACCGTTGCCTGTCATACACTGGGGTGCAAAGTGAATCAGTATGATACCCGGGCCATGGAAGAATTGCTCTGTGCCGCCGGTTTTGAATCCGTTCCTTTTCCCTCCGCTGCGGATGTCTATCTGATCAACACCTGCACCGTCACCGGTACCGGCGACAAAAAAAGTCTTCAGCTTGCCCGCCGCCTGAAGCGGGAGCATCCGGATTCCAAGCTGGTTCTTTGCGGATGCCTTGCCCAGCTGCGCGGCGAAGAGCTCCTCGCTGCCGGTGCGGATCTCGTCATCGGCACACAGTTCCGCGGGCGCATCGTTCCTCTCCTGCAGGAAGTAATTGCTTCCGGCAGCCCGATCTGCGCTGTGGAACCTTTTCCGGAACATATACCTTATGAACCGCTGCACATTACGGATTTCGGGGATCGCACCCGGGCCGTTCTGAAAATACAGGAAGGCTGCCGCAACCGGTGTTCCTATTGCGTTATTCCCTCCGTGCGCGGTCCGGTCCGTTCCCGTACGCCTGAGGATATCCGTACCGAAGCGGTCAGACTGGCAGCTGCCGGCTTCTGTGAAATTGTCCTCACCGGCATCCTGCTCTCTTCATACGGAGAGGATCTCTCTCCCCGCCGTTCCCTGCTCGATGCGCTGCAGATTCTGGAGGAGACACCCGGGATCCTTCGCGTTCGTCTCGGATCGCTGGAACCGAATATTGCCACGCCGGAATTTGCCCGAAAACTGTCCTCCTTCAGCAAAATCTGCCCCCAGTTTCACCTGGCCCTGCAGTCCGGCAGCGACAGTGTCCTCCGCCGTATGCGGCGGCAGTACCTGACGAACGGATTCCTGAAAGCCGTCGAAAACCTGCGTTCTTTTTTCCCGGACGCCGCCTTTACCACGGATATCCTGACCGGTTTCCCGGGTGAAACGGAAGATGAATTTGCCGAAACAGAAGCCATGATCCGGAAGATCGGCTTTGCCCGTATTCACGTTTTTCCCTACTCGCCCCGTCCCGGCACCGCCGCCGCAGAAATGCCCGGTCAGCTTTCCGATGCGGTCAAGCAGGACCGGGCGCGCAGGCTGATCCATGTCGGGCGTGAGACAGCGCTCTGCTACCAGCGCGCGTGGATCGGAAAAACGGCAACCCTCCTTCCGGAGGAAGAAGTGGACGGATGCTGGGAAGGTTATTCCCCGGAATATCTGCGCATCCGCCTTTCTCCCGGCTCCGCCTGCTCCCAGGGCGTTCCTGTCCGTGTAAAAATACAGTCTGTCTCTCCGCAGTATCTCAGCGGAGCGATCATAGAAGATTATTGAAAGGAAGGATCCATCCATGGATAACTGTCTCTTCTGCAAAATCATCAGCGGCGAAATCCCCTCCACCAAGGTTTACGAGGATGATCAGACTTTTGCGTTTAAGGATATCAATCCTCAGGCGCCGTTCCACGTTCTTGTCGTTCCGAAAAAGCATGTTTCATCCGTAGCGGAAATCGACAGGCTGAGCAATGATGAAATTGCGGCCTGCCTTCTCGCTGTCCGTAAGATTGCCGTTTCGGAACCATCCCTTTCCGGTGGCTTCCGCATCATTTCGAATTGCGGTTCCGACGCGTGCCAGTCCGTCCCTCATCTGCACTTCCATATCCTCGGCGGCACGCAGATGGCGGAACGCATGGCCTGATCCAATCCCCCGGATGCCTTATTTTTCCAAAAAGCGTTGACTCGTGATAGGTTTCGCTGTATAATACGACCATGGTTTTGCCGTCCGTGCGTGTAGCCGGCTGCTGGCAAGGCGTCAATGAGCGAGGGGAGGGATAACAGTGTCCGAGGTTCGTATCCGCGAAAATGAGTCCCTGGAAAGTGCGCTCAAACGGTTTAAGCGGCAGTGCGCCCGCAGCGGCGTCCTTCAGGAAGTCCGTAAACGCGAGCATTATGAAAAGCCCAGCGTCAAGCGCAAGAAAAAGGCTGAAGCCGCCCGTAAGCGCAAATGGTAATTTTCGCAAAGTTCCCTTCCCTTCGGGGAAGGGTTTTTTCTTTGTTTTTAATTGGTATTGAAAAATGAAAAACCTTTTGCTATAATTTAGTTAATTTCATGATCTTATGAAAAGAGGATGTCATGGTTTATACTTTCGCACTGGCGAAATCCGCGAATATTCGTTATCGTGATGCTGCAATACGCCTGAGCCGCTGCGAACTGTCCGCCATGCTGCATGCTCTTTCCGCTGATTGTGAAGTGAAGGCCGAATCCTTCGGCGGCGCGGATTTCCTGACTTTTGATTCCCGTCCTCTCTCCGGGGATGAGATATCATTTCTTTCCGGTCATTCTTCCGTTCTTTTCCTCGCGGAAAAAGAGGGGGACGTTCTTCGTCCGCTGTCGTTTTCCGCAGGCACCTATCTGGAGGAGGACCTGCCGGAGATCCTGAAGTATAAAGGCAAAACCTCGGCTTCCTTTACACGGATGGTCCTGAACATTGCCCTGTCTTTCTCCCCTTTCTTTTCTTCTCCATCTCCCCTGACGCTTCTGGATCCTCTTTGCGGGAAAGGAACGGCTTGTTTCTGTGCGCTGCAGCTCGGGATGAATGCTGTTGGCCTTGATCTCGATCATAAAGCGGTGCGTGAAGCTGCGGACTATTTTTCCCGCTATCTGAAGGTTCACCAGCTGAAGCATTCCATGCGCGCTGTGTCTGAAACCTGCAGCAAAACTTCCCTCCCCGTTACGGAGTTTGTTTTCGCGGATACCCGCGATCATTATCAGCAGGGGCTTACGCGTTCCCTCCGTCTCTCTGCCGGGGATACTTCGCTTGTGCCCGCGCTCTGCCGTCGTCAGCCGGCGCATCTTCTGATTACGGACCTGCCTTACGGTGTCCAGCATGCTCCGCAGTTTGGACACAAACCGGAATCTTTCCGCAGTCTGCTTGCCCGGGCCCTCCCGTACTGGCAGAAAGCGCTTCTTCCCGGCGGCGTAGCTGCCGTCAGTTTCAACACGCTGACATTCCCTGCACAGCAGGTGATTGATATAGCCCGGGATGCCGGATGGACCCTTCTGGAGGATGTATGTCTGATGCATCTTCGCCACGAAGTGGAGCAGGCAGTTGTCCGGGATGTTGTCTTCCTGATGAACACACCTATTAAAGGAGGTACTTAATACATGACGGAACAAGAACTTTCCGCAATGACCGTCATGCAGCTTCGCAAGCTTGCAAAAGATCAGAAAATCATTCTTGGTGCCGGGATTGACAAAGCTGGCATTATTCAGAAGCTTCTTTCCGGTGAAAACCCTGAGGAGCCTTCTGTTCCCGTGACTTCCGAGGAGAGTGAACCGAAATTCCAGGCCGCCTGGCATAACGCTTCCGACGCGCCGCGTTTCAGCGCGCGTCCTGCGTATCAGGCGCCCGGTGCCGCGCCGCGTCCCGCCTGGCTGAATACAACGCCGTCCGGCAATCCCGTCCAGCGGGAACAGCGCACGCCCGTCCGCCCCGGCAGCTTTACACCGCGGTTCGGTCCGGCTGCTTCAGCGCCTGCCGCGCCGGCAGAGCCTTCCGCGCCCGTCATCCGTACAACGGAGCCGACGCGTACAGCCCCGGTCAATCCGCTTCCGGAGCATCGCTATGGTGAAACCTCCTATACGCATCGCATCTCCGCGAGTTACAATCCTTCCTATACCGCGCCCCGTCCCCCGGCTCCCGATACTTTCTCTCCCGTGCCGGTCCAGGAATCCGGCATCACAGCCCCCTCTCTGGAGGAGCTGCTTGCTTCGGGCAATTATCAGGAAGGCAGCGGAATTCTCGAACTGCATCCCGACGGATACGGTTTTCTTCGCGCCCCTTCTTTCCTTCCCTCCACAAAGGATATCTATGTCTCTATGGCGCAGATCCGCCGTTTCGGCCTGCGTACCGGCGACTATATAGAAGGCAAGATCCGTCCCCAGCGGGAAGGTGACAAATATTCTGCTATGCTCTATATTTCCAGCGTGAACGGCGTTCCGGAAGAGGAAGCATTCGACCGGCCTGCTTTTGATGAACTGACCCCCGTCTATCCGAACCGTCGGATCTCCCTCGAAACGCATGGTGACGGTTCCTATCCGGACATGCGTCTGATCGATCTGATTGCACCCATCGGCTTCGGCCAGCGTGGTCTGCTCCTCTGCCCGCCGGATACGGGCAAAACCACGCTCATGCGCAATTTTGCCCACGTTATCTGCCGGAATTATCCTGAAGCAGAAGTGCTGATGCTCCTGATTGATGTCAATCCGGAGGACGCGACGCTCATGCGCGAGACCATTCCGTGCCAGGTCCTCTCCTCCAGTTTTGATCAGGCGCCCGAAGCACATTTGCGCCTTTCCGAAATTGTACTGGAACGGGCTATGCGCCTTGTGGAGCAGCAAAAAGACGTCGTTCTTCTGGTCGACAGTCTTACCCGTCTCGCCAAGATTTATACCACCGCAGCGGTCCAGCAGGGCCGTTCTCTTCCCGGCATGGTGAATCCTGCCAGCCTTTTCCGCGCGAAGCGGATGTTCGGCGCCGCACGTTCCTGCAAGGAAGGCGGCAGCCTGACGGTTATCGCCGCGATGGATATCGCCACCGGTTCCAAGGTGGACGATTCCGTTGTTGAGGAGTTCAAGGGTACAGCCAATATGGAACTGACACTGGATCTGTCTGTCGCGCGCGCGGGAATCACCCCGGCATTGAACCTGCAGAACAGTTTTACCAAAAATGCGGATATTCTGCTGAATGATCAGCAGAAGGAAGGCCTCACCCTCATCCGCACCATGCTCGGCTCCACTTCTTCCGCTGTGGCCATTCCCCAGCTGATTTCCATGATGGACAAGGCAGAAACCAACGAGGCCCTGCTCCTCAAAATGAAGGACTGGTTCGCGCTGATGAACCGCTGACAACAGCAAAAAACCACCTGTTCCGTTTTCCGGAACAGGTGGTTTTTGATTGCTTCTTTATTCATTTTCTTCGGCTTTGGAACGCTGGTTCCGGATGGAAACCACTTCGCCGGTCTGGTTCAGTGTTACCAGTTTGTATCCGTTTGTCATGCCGCTTTCGTATTTAACGAAGATGTTGCTTCCTTCCACTGTGATCTCGAATGGGTTGTATACGCCGGGATTATTGACGTTGGCCTGCCAGAGCACATGGCCATCCATGGAGATCGCAGCCGGATCCGGCCCGTTGCTGCCGGCGATATAGACGGTTCCGTTCGCGTCCACGGCAGTCACGGCGCCATCCCCCATCGGACATTTTGCAACCGTAACCATCCATTTTTCTTTTCCGCTCAGCAAGTCCAGCATGGAAAGGCCGTATCCGCCGTCAAACAGCATAACCTGCCAGTCGTCTGCTACGCCGCCGATAAATGCTTTCAGCAGATTCGTTTCTTCTTGTTTAATCTCGAGCTTCTCCTCATGGCCCCACAGCGGTTTTCCATCCAAAAATCCGCCGACACGAAGCACTTCCCATTTCTTTCTGTTTTCCGTCACGGTTTCGTGCGCTGCAACAACCGTAAGATTGAACTCCTTCCAGTCAAGAACAATTTCGCCGGTCCCGATCAGTTCGTCCATTGTCATCTTTTTTGTAATGGAACTCGAAACAGGCGGCTCAAATTCAGGCGCTCTGCGAAGATATCCTTTCAGCACATACCCTGTCTGGCCCTGATACTCGCACTTGTAAAATTTGTCGTCATTGATATCCACGCAGCTGTAAACAATGTCCCCGACCGGGATCTTGGCCAGCCGTGCGGAAGTTTTATGCGGCTCTTCCCTCAGCGAAATCCATTCTTTCGCGTACATGACTCGCATCGCACCGATATAATTGTAAGGTTTTTTTTCAGGAATGCGATCTGCTTCTGCGGAAATCACAGCAGATAAAGCAATCATCACCAGGAGGAAAACAGTGAGAAGGCGCTTTGTATTTTTCCTCATCGGCAGCCCTCCCTTTCATTACATTTCAACTTTAATTATACTTCCGATTATTTTTTCCTGCAAGGCAGACTGTGCCGGTTATCCTGTATTTTGTGGGTTTTTTGACAAAAAGAAGAAGGCCGCACACAATCTGTACAGCCTTCAGTTCTCTCTTATTCCATATTGAAGCGCTTCTTGAAGCGATCAACACGTCCGCCAGTGTCTACAAGCTTCTGCTTGCCGGTGTAGAAAGGATGGCACTTGGAGCAGATATCAACTTTCATCTCTTTCTTCGTGGAACCGGTTTCAAATGTTTCACCGCATACGCAGCGAACGATGCACTTGCCGTACTGGGGATGGATGTTTTCCTTCATTGCTGTTTCACCTCTTTCGCGTATGCAATGGCGATTAATCGCAAAAGGTATAATACCATATTGCGATTATATTTGCAACCATTTTTTTCTTTTTGTCTGTTGTTCGCCTTTTGTTGTTTCTGTCCGGATCTGTCCCTTCTTTTTTGACATATACGGATCGTTTGTTGTACAATTGCAAGCGTTGTAGGGTTTGTTCCCTGGCATTTTACACGGAGGTTTTCACGATGAGTCAGACACAGGTTTCGAAAGATAAAAAATTCGACGTCGGCGGCCAGGCCGTCATGGAAGGCGTCATGATGCGTTCTCCGAACGCCACGGCAGTTACGGTCCGCCGTCCGGACGGGTCCATGGTTACCAAGCTCACTCCCTTTGTTCCGGTGAAGGAAAAACATCCCTGGATGGGAAAGCCTTTCATCCGCGGCGTCGTCAACATGTGCACCATGCTGTATTACGGCATGAACACGCTCAGCGATTCCACAAAAATGCTCGGCATTCTCGACGAGGAACCCTCAAAGTTCGAAAAATGGCTTGCGGCCAAGCTTGGAAAAGGTGTGGATAAAATCGTGATGGCGCTGGCCATTGTTCTCGCCGTCATTCTGTCCATCGGCCTTTTTATGGCGCTTCCCGCCGGGCTGGAGTCCGTCCTGAAAAGTGCCGGTATGGGCCCGGTCGGCTATACCCTTCTCGGCGGTTTGCTGAAAGTTGCCCTCCTGCTTGGCTATATGTTCCTGGTTGGTTTTATTCCGGATATCCGCCGCACCTTCCAGTATCACGGCGCGGAGCACAAATCCGTTCACTGTCAGGAATCCGGCCGTCCTCTGACGCCTGATAACGCTCAGACCTTCTCCCGCCTCCATCCCCGCTGCGGCACAGCCTTCCTTCTGATCGTCTTTTCGATCAGTATCCTTTTGTTTCTCGTATTGAATATTCTTCTTCCGATCAGCAACTTTTTCCTGCGTTTCCTCTTTCATCTGGCCATGCTGCCGGTGGTTGCAGGGATCAGCTATGAAGTGCTGATGGGACTGGCTCATTCCGATTCCCGGACGTCCTGCATCCTGCGCACCCCCGGCATGCAGATGCAGCGTCTGACAACCCGTGAACCCGATGCTTCCATGCTCGAGGTCGCGATTGTTTCCATCAATGTCGTTCTGAACGGTTTCCCCGAAGGTACGCCGAAAACGCCGGAAGGCTGGGGTGTTTTCCATTCCTATAAGGAATCGGAACCCGGTTACGTTTTCCCTTCACCGGAATCGTCTGTTCCTGCCGGGGCTGACGCATGACGCCTGCCCTTCTCCTGCGGGAAACAGCCGGGCGATTCCGCGCCGCCGGCATTCCCGATCCGGAAACGGATGGCGCGCTCCTGCTTTCCTTTCTGACGGGACATCCCCCGCTTGTTCTGCGCCTGGATACGGAATCTGATCTTCCGCCTGCGCTGCTGAACCGCTTCCGTGAACTGGCGGGGCGGCGTCTCAGCCGTGAACCGCTCCAGTATCTGACCGGGGAAGCTTATTTCCTCGGCCGTTCTTTCCATGTGGATTCCCGTGTGCTGATTCCCCGTCCCGAGACGGAGGAACTCTGCCGCTGGGTGCTGGATTGTATTCCGGACGGCGCATGCGCAAGCGTGCTCGATCTGTGCTGCGGCAGCGGCTGTATCGGCCTGTCTCTTGCGGCGGAGCGGCCGTCTTTCCGTGTTACGCTGTCCGATCTTTCTGCGGACGCTCTGGCCGTTTCCGCGCTTAACGCGGACCGGCTTCAGGTCTCCGTTTCCCTCCGTCAGGGGAATCTCTGCGCGGGACTGCCCCGCGCCGCTTTTGACTGTATCGTTTCCAATCCCCCCTATATCCCTTCCGACGAATATGCCCGCCTGCAGCCCGAAGTGCTGTACGAGCCGCGCATGGCGCTTGACGGAGGAGCGGACGGTCTCGGATTCTTCCGCCGGATCGCCGCGGAAACCCTTCCGCTGCTTGTCCCCGGCGGTCATCTGTTCCTGGAGATCGGATATGGAGAAGCCGCGGATGTATCCGCGGTGCTTGCTTCCGCCGGTTTTTCCGGTATCGCTGTCCGGGATGATTTTGCCGGAATTCCCCGGATGATTCACGCACTCTCTGCCCGTACGGAGGATGTATGTTCGAGAAGCTGAATGAACTGCTGGATCGTTTCTCTGAGCTGGAGGAGGCTATCTCCCAGCCGGAGATTATCCGTGATTTCGAAAAATACCAGGTTCTGCTGAAGGAGCGGTCCTCTCTCCAGCCCCTGGTTGATAAATATCATGAATACCTTTCGCTGGAGCGCCACCTGAAGGAGGCGGATGAGCTGCTTTCCGATCCGCTGATGGCGGAGGAAGCTTCGGCGGAGATTGAAACGCTGACCGCGTCAAAAACCCGTCTGGCTGAAGAACTGAAGATCATGCTTGTTCCGCCGGATCCGCTGGATTCACGCAATGTGATTCTGGAAATCCGCGCAGGTGTCGGCGGTGATGAAGCCGCCCTCTTTGCGGCGGATCTGCTTCGCATGTATCAGAAATATGCCGATCGCAACGGTCTCACTGCGGAACTCCTGTCCGCCAGTGACACCGATCTCGGCGGTGTCAGTGAAGCGCTCCTGATGTTTTCCGGAAAGGATGCCTTCGCCCGCATGAAGTTTGAAAGCGGCGTTCACTGTGTAAAGCGCGTCCCGGTCACGGAGAGCGGCGGCCGCATCCATACGTCAACCGTCACTGTCGCTGTTTTTCCGGAGGCGGAAGAGATCGAAGTGGACATCAATCCGGCAGATCTGCGTATTGATGTTTTCCATGCCTCCGGCCACGGCGGCCAGGGCGTCAACACAACGGACAGTGCCGTCCGTATCACCCATATTCCGACGAACACCGTCGTCACCTGCCAGGATGAGCGCAGCCAGCTGGAAAACAAGGCGAAAGCCATGAAGGTCCTTCGTTCCCGGCTTCTTGAGCGCCGTATCCAGGAAGAGATGGATTCCCGTTCACAGGACCGCCGGAATCAAATCCGCTGGGGCGATCGCAGTGACCGGATCAGGACTTATTATTTCAATCATGACTATGTGGTGGATCATCGCCTGTCCATGACCGTCAACCGGGTTGCGAATGTGATGAACGGGGAAATCACCCCCTTCATTGAAGCACTCCGCCTGGCGGAAAAGACAGAGAAGCTGTTGAATCAGCAGGATCGGATGTGACCGGATATGGAAACACTTCTTCTCCCTTCAGACAAGGAATCCCTTTCGCTGGCGGCGGATCTGCTCCGTTCCGGTCAGCTGGTGGCATTTCCGACCGAAACGGTATACGGTCTTGGCGCCGATGCGCTCAATGCGGACGCAGTTCTCTCCGTTTTTGCCGCAAAAGGCCGGCCTGCGGACAATCCTCTCATTGTCCATATTTATGATCGCTCCCAGCTGGATGGACTCTGTGTCGTACCGGATAAGGCGCTTCCGCTGATGGATGCTTTCTGGCCAGGCCCGCTGACCATTCTGTTTGAAAAACTGCCGGCCGTTCCGGATGCAGTGACCGCCGGCCTGCCGACCGTCGCCGTCCGTATGCCGTCTCATCCTGTTGCGTCCGCAATGCTTCGGGCCTGCAATCTGCCGGTTGCCGCGCCTTCAGCCAATTCTTCCGGCCGTCCGAGCCCGACCCTGGCGTCTCATGTCCTTGAAGATCTCCGGGGACGGATTCCGCTGATTCTCGACGGCGGCCCCTGTGAAGTCGGTCTGGAGTCGACCGTTCTCGATCTTTGTCACGGCGAACCGACCATCCTGCGTCCCGGCGGCGTAACAAAAGAGATGCTCGAGTCCGTTCTCCATACGGAAGTTCGCCTCGCCGGCAGCATTCTCCGTCCTCTGCGGCCCGATGAAAAGGCGCTTTCTCCCGGCATGCGGTATAAACATTATGCACCCAAAGGCCAGGTTACCCTCGTCGAGGGAAATCCGGATGCCGTTGTTGCCCGTCTCCGGGAGCTTTACCGTCAGGAATCGGCAGCCGGCCGTAAAACCTGTGTCCTCTGTTTCTCGGAGCATATGGACGCTCTCCGGGACTGCTTTCCGCACGATATCGGTTCCCGGAATAATATGTCTGAAATTGCGCACCGTCTGTTCCTGATGCTGCGCGTTCTCGATGAGGAAGGCATGGAATCTGTCTTCAGCGAAGTCGTTCCGCCGGAAGGCGTCGGCCTCGCCGTAATGAACCGTCTCGGGCGTGCCGCTGCTTTTCGCATCATTCAGGCGTAAAAAACTGCAGGCTTTCCGTCGTATCCGGCGGAAAGCCTGCTTTGTTGTGTCTGTTTTTCAGATATTCAGCAGATCGCTGAAAGCCTTCAGGGCGCCGTCTGTATCGTGCGCCAGCACACGTTTGGCCAGCACCTTGCCCAGCTGTACGCCTTCCTGGTCAAAGCTGTTCAGGTTCCAGAGGAAACCCTGGAACATGACTTTGTTTTCAAAGTGGGACAGCAGCGCGCCCAGCGCTTCGGGCGTCAGCCTGTCGCCGATGATGATGCTGGAAGGACGGTTGCCCGCGAAATACTTGTTGCGGTTCTCGTCGTCCTTTCCGCAGGCAAAGGCCATGATCTGCGCCGCCACGTTCGCGCAAAGCTTCTGCTGGCTTGTGCTCCCCTGGATCAGCACATCTTCTTCCGCCTGGCTCTGCCGGAATCCGATGAACTGGAGCGGTACGATGTCTGTTCCCTGGTGCAGCAGCTGATAGAAGGAGTGCTGTCCGTTTGTTCCGGGCTCGCCGAAGATCACAGGACCTGTCACATATTCCAGCGGCTCCCCGAAGCGGTTTACGCTCTTGCCGTTGGATTCCATGTCCAGCTGCTGCAGGTGAGCCGGGAAACGGCTCAGCGCCTGGCTGTAAGGCAGCACGGCTGTCGCGGGGTAGCCGAGGATGTTCCGTTCGTATACGCCGATCAGCGCATCAAGCATCGCGGGATTCTTCATCGCGTCCTTTTCCGCTGCCAGGCGGTCTTCTTCGGCAGCGCCTTCGAGGAACCGGGCAAAGATTTCCGGTCCGAACGCCAGCGACAGTACCGCGCCGCCGACTGCCGACGTCGATGAATATCTTCCGCCGATATAATCATCCATGAAGAACGCTGCCAGATAGTCGCTGCTCTTTGCCAGCGGAGAGGTCTCGCTGGTCACGGCGATCATATGCCTGGAGGGATTCAGTCCCTGCCGGGTCAGCGCATCCTTGACAAAGGATTCGTTTGTCAGCGTTTCCAGTGTCGTTCCGCTCTTTGAAACGAGCACGAAGATTGCGTGCGCCGCGTCTGTTTCGCACAGCACGCCGGCCGCGTCGTCCGGATCAACGTTGCTGATGAACTTCGCGGTCATCCGGAAGCAGCTGTTTTTCTTTGCCCAGTTCTCCAGCGCCAGATACATGGCGCGGGGGCCGAGATCGCTGCCGCCGATACCGATCTGCACAACGGTCGTGAACTTTTCGCCTTTTTCATTCACGATCTCGCCGCGGTGTACTTTTCCGGCAAATTCGGCGATCTTTTTCTGCTGCTCGGTATAGAATGCGCGCTTATCCGTTCCGTCCGCGATGACAGGGTTTCCAAGCTGACCGCGGGTCAGCTGATGCAGTACGAGACGCTTTTCTCCGGTATTGATGACCGCGCCGTTGTAAAGCTCTTCAAACTTGGCTGCCAGGCCGCATTCATCCGCCAGCACTTTCATCTGCGCGAGCACCTTGTCATCCACCTGCTTTGCGGCATATGAGAAAGAAAGGCCTGCAGCCATGGGCACCTGGTAAGCCGCCACACGTTCTGCGCCTTTCTCCCCGCTCAGTTCCTTTTTCAGATCCACGCGGTGCGGATCATTTTTCATTTCCTGATAGGCTTTCAATGTGTCGAGATTTTTCCACTGATTCATTCTGCAGTCCTCCGAAAACGTACAGTTTTTTGACGTCCGGAGATTATTATACTGCGCCTTCGCCGCTCTTTCAAGCTTTCAGCTTTCACCCGTTCAGGATGCGCTTCAGGAATTCCCGGGTGCGCAGGCTTTCCGGATTGGTGAAAATCTTCGCCGGATCTCCCTCTTCCTCGATCACACCGTCCGCCATATAAACCACGTGAGTGCTGACGTCCCGGGCAAAGGCCATTTCATGTGTAACAACCAGCATCGTCATCTTGTCGCTTGCGAGGGATTTCATGACATCCAGCACTTCCCCGACCATCTCGGGATCCAGTGCGGAGGTCGGCTCGTCAAAGAGCAGGACCTCCGGTTCCATCGCCAGCGCCCTGGCGATGGCGACGCGCTGTTTCTGTCCGCCGGAGATCTGGTCCGGGCGGGCATTGATGTACGGCGCCATCCCCACCTTGTTCAGGTAATAGATTGCCCGCTGTTTTGCTTCTTCCTTCGGAACCTTGGCCACCTTCTGCTGGCCGATCATGCAGTTTCCCAGTACCGTCAGGTTGTTGAACAGGTTAAAGTTCTGGAAAACCATTCCCACTTTCGCCCGGTAGGCGGAAGCGTTGATCTTCCCTTTTGTCACGTCCTGCCCGTGGTACAGGATCTCGCCGGTGGTCAGCGTTTCCAGCAGGTTGATACAGCGCAGAAGTGTGGATTTCCCGCTTCCGCTTGCGCCGATAATGGATGTCACATCGCCCTTGTCCACCGTAAAGTCGATGTCCTTCAGCACGGCGTGCGATCCGAAGGCTTTGGAGAGATGCCTGATCTCAAGGATATGCTCGCTCATCTGCACTCTCCTTTATTCCCTGCTTTTCTCGTCAAAAGGCGCTCCGCCTTCTGTCGGGATATTGTAATTTCCTGCAGTCATCACCAGCTGATCGGTATTCACCAGTTCATAGTTCGGTTTCCCGGCCAGTTTCTTTTCAAACTTCCGCAGCAGGAAGGACGAAACCAGTGTCAGGAAAAGATACCCCGCCATTTCCATGAATGCGGACGGGAAATATTTGAACACCGCGCCGGAAACCATTTTATGCACCGCAAAGAAATCGTTGAATCCGATAATGAACATGACAGAGGTGTCTTTGACGTTGATGATATAGTTGTTGCCGATCTGTGGCATGATGTTGCGCAGCGTCTGCGGCAGAACGATATGCAGCATCGTCTGCCAGTGGTTCATGCCGATGGCTTTCGCGCCTTCGAACTGGCCCCGGTCGATACTCATGATACCGCCCCGGACGGATTCAGCCATGTACGCGCCGGTATTCACGGATACGACGATGATGCTGACCGTCCAGATATCCTTAAACGAAATGCCGAAGAAATACGGCAGTCCGTAGTAGATAAAAACTGCCTGCAGGATCATCGGCGTACCGCGGAAGATCTCCACATAGGCCCGGATAATAATCCGGAGCAATTTGAGGACAAAGCGCTTCACTACGTTGTCCTTCGAGCTGTACGGGATCGTCTGCAGGATACCGCAGAAAAAGCCGATGATACAGCCGATCAGCGTGGCGGTCACAGCCAGGATCAGTGTATTGAGAATACCGGTCAGGTATACAGTGCCGTATTTGTTCCATAGGCTGCCGATATCGGTAAACAGTTGTCCAATCATAATATCAGTACACCCTCATGTCTTTTCCCGGGACGGTTTGATTATTCTTCGCTCAGGGGCTGAACGGAGATCGCCTTTTCCATCAGTGCGTTGAAGTCATCGGCGGTCTTGTCGCTCAGGTAGGCATTGATCGCGTCCACCAGGGCCTTGTTGTCCTTCTTCACGGAGATGCCGATGTTGATCTCCTCATCGGAAACCTGGAAGTCATCTCCGCTGCCGGCAAAGTCCAGGATCTTCAGTTCCGGATAGGCAATCAGGGCACCCTGGGCCGTCGGCATATCGGTGCAGACGAAGTCAACCGCGCCGGAAGCCAGTGCCATCAGCATAGCAGGAGCGGATTCCTGGGGCGTCAGGATATTGGCGTTGGGAATCTGCGGCAGGCAGGAATCATACCAGATGGTTCCGCTCTGGCTGGTGCAGGTACCGCCCGCCAGGTCGGAGATGCCCTTCGCATCGGCAAACTTGCTGTCAGCCTTCACCAGGCAGACGATCGTGGCATACAGATAGGGGCCGGCGAAATCAACCGCTTCCATCCGCTCAGAGGTCATGCTCTGGCCGGCGATAACGGCGTCACATACACCGGACTGCACCGCGGGAATCAGGGAGTCCCAGTCCAGCTGCATCACTTCCAGCTGCCAGCCGTTCGCTTCGCAGATGGCCTTGGCGGTCATGACATCGTATCCGTTTGCATACAGAAGGCTGCCCTTGATCGGCACAGCGCCGTTGGAATCGTCGGTCTGGGCCCAGTTGTAGGGAGCGTAGGCGCATTCCATCGCGACGGTCAGCACGCCGTCTTCCACGCCGGGAATTCCGTCCGCCATCGCAACGGAAGCCATCAGCATCATCAGAATCATCATCATGGCAATGATCTTTTTCATTGGATATACCCTCCTCTGATTGCGCTTTTGTTTCTTTGAAACACCTTTTATTGTATGATCCCTCTGTTTTGGTTACAAGTTTTTTTGTTGTTCCTTCTTGCGCCCGGAATCGCCCGGAATTGAAAAAACCCTGCACAATGTGCAGGGTCCGTAAGCCATTTTTCTTCTGATCAGCGCTTGCTGAACTGGGGCGCCCGGCGGGCAGCCTTGAGGCCGTACTTCTTGCGTTCCTTCATGCGAGGATCGCGGGTCAGCAGACCGGCTTTCTTCAGGGTGTCGCGCAGTTCCGGATCAGCCTTGCACAGAGCGCGGCTGATGCCGTGACGGATCGCACCGGCCTGGCCGGTCAGACCGCCGCCCTTCACGTTGACCATCACGTCGTAGTTGCCGACATTGGTCAGGTTCAGGGGCTGACGAACTGTCATCTTCAGGGTTTCAAGTCCGAAATAATTGTCGATATCGCGCTTGTTGATCACAATCTTTCCATCGCCGGACACCAGACGAACGCGGGCAACGGCTTTCTTGCGACGGCCAACAGCACTGTATTCTCCCTTAGCCATTCTTTTCTAACTCCTTTCCGCGTCTTACTTCAGGTCCAGCACTTCAGGCTTCTGAGCGGCCTGATCATGCTCGGCTCCGGCGTATACTTTCAGCTTCTTTGCCATCTGACGACCCAGAGGGCCCTTGGGCAGCATGCCGATAACAGCGTGCCGTACGGCAAACTCGGGCTTTTCGGCCATCAGCTTGCGATATTTGGTTTCCTTCAGTCCTCCGGCGTAACCACTGTGATGATAGTAGATCTTCTGATCCAGCTTCTTACCGGTCAGCACAGCTTTGGACGCGTTGACAATGATCACGTAGTCACCGGTATCCATATTGGGGGTGTAAATGGGCTTGTTCTTGCCGCGCAGGA
>CAMJTZ010000005.1 GCA_946408865.1 uncultured Clostridia bacterium | reverse complement strand
GGCAAAAAGCATTTTGAGGCGCTGGATCTTCACCCCGAAGCGTAATCCTCCCGGATACAGCGAAACCGCCTTCCGTTGAAGGCGGTTTTTATTTTCTCAGGATGCTGCGGAACGCTTTCTTCATCTTTCCGTGAAGCGTTTCCGCTTCCCGCTGCGCAATCACCGCGGCCAGCGCCCCGCTGCGGTATACGTTGTTCTCCGGGCTTCTCCGGATGGCTTCGCGAAAGGACTGGTGGGCGCTTTCGTACTGTTCCATGGCCATCAGCACCTTGCCCTGCATGTAGTACCAGTCCCCGTCCCGCTTGTTGCACAGCAGCAGCTGCCGGAGCGCGGCTTCCGGGTTGTCCCTTGCCAGCGTGCGTTCCGCCATCAGGATGGCTTCGGCAGAGGACGGCGCTGGTCCCGTCGGCGCCTGCGGCCGGGGGGATGCCAGGCGGAGCGCTTCCTCGTAGGCCAGGTTCAGCCGTACCATCCGCTCCTGCGCTTCTTCTTTGAGCTGAGGATCCCGGATCATGTCCGGATGGCACTGCTTAACCAGCGACCGGTAAGCAGAGCGGATCTCGTTCTGGTCCGCCCATCCTTTCAGGCCCAGCACCTCAAACGGATTGTTCATGAACGTCCCCCTTCCGGTCAGAGAACCGGCTCCCGCCGGATTTCCGCGCCAAGAGAGCGAAGCTTGTCTTCAATATGTTCATATCCGCGGTCAATGTATCCAGGTTCGTAGATTTCCGAGGTTCCGCGGGCCATCAGGCTCGCGATGATCAGCGCGGCGCCGGCCCGCAGGTCCGTCGCGGTCATCGGCGCGCTGTACAGCTCCGGAACGCCCTCGATAATCGCAGAGCGTCCCATCACGCGGACATGCGCGCCCATCCGGCGGATTTCGTCCAGGTGCCGGAAGCGCTGTTCAAAGATGGTTTCGGTGACGATGCTGGTACCCTTGGCGGTCGTCAGCAGCGCGCTCATAGGCTGCTGCAGGTCCGTCGGGAATCCGGGATATACCTGCGTCTTGATGTTGATGGCGCGGCGCGGGCCCACCACGTGAACCCGGATGGCGTCGTCCTGGTCTGTCACCTTGACGCCCATCTCCAGCAGCTTCGCGCTCAGCGCGTCCATATGTGTCGGGATGCAGCCGCTGATAATCACGTCGCCGCCGGTTGCGGCCGCTGCAATCATCAGGGTCCCCGTCTCAATCTGGTCCGGAATCACGGCGTAGGTGCTTCCGTGCATGTACTGCACGCCCCGGATCCGGATCGTGTCCGTTCCGGCGCCGCGGATGCGCGCGCCCATACTGTTCAGGAAGTTGGCAAGGTCGACGATGTGCGGCTCCTTCGCCGCGTTGTAGATCACCGTGTTCCCCTTGGCCTTGGATGCCGCCAGCATCACGTTTACCGTGGCGCCGACCGTCACCATGTCGAAGAAAACGTCTCCGCCGGTCAGGTCGTCGCATTCGGCGGTCAGCATGCCGCCGATCTCCCCGGCTTCCGCGCCGATCGACTGGAAGCCCTTCAGGTGCTGGTCCACCGGGCGGGTGCCGATTTCGCATCCGCCGGGCGTCGGTATTTTCGCCCTGCCGCAGCGGCCCAGCAGCGCGCCCAGCAGATAGTAGCTGGCACGGAGGCGCTGCGCGTTGTGGTAGGAAATGGAGATTCCCTCCGCCGGGCGCGGATCCACCCGCATAATCTTTCCGGGTTCGTAGTCCACTTTGGCGCCCAGCTCCTGCAGGATATCCGCCAGCGCGTGAACGTCCTCGATATCGGGCAGGTTTTCAATGGTGCAGGGTTCATCGCAAAGAAGCGTAGCCGGAATCACCGCGACAGCCGTGTTTTTGCCGCCGCTGACCCGAACCTGTCCCTCCAGGGAGTGACCGCCGGTGACGAGCATCCGCTCCTTACCCAATGAATCCACCTCCTGCCTGATTTACGGTTTGTTCCCCCTATTATACACTTTTCAGGGAAGGCTGACAAGCTTGACCGATCCGTTCCGCGCATTGACGCCGTTCCCGCAAACAGGTAAAATGAACCGGAACATTTGTCCTGATCGAAGGAGGATAAACCCATGAGCAGAAAGCTGATTCTCCCGGGCGGCATTCTCTGGCTTTCCGGAATGGCGCTGAGCATTATCGGCATGAATATCAAAAATGATACCGGTTCCCTGATTGCCGTCATCGGCAACGTCCTGTTTTTCGTCGGGCTCGCCATCGTCGCCGCGGCCTGGCTCCTGCACCGCAGGGAAGAAGAAAAAAAGCGGGAGGAATGATTTGTGATCCGGCGTTTTTCCTGTCTCCTGCTGGCGCTGCTGTGCCTCTGCGGCGCCGCGGGCGCGGAATCCGCTCCCCCCGGGGAGGAAACGGTCTTTCCTCCGGAGGAATATGAATATGCCGGAAAGCTGCGCGCCCGCTATGAGTCGGATACCCTGATCTGGACGGTGGAGAGCATGACCCCCGGCAACGTTTTCTGCGTCCTCACAAAAATCTGGGTGAAGGATCCGTCGCGGCAGATCCGGAAGCTGTGCGCCCCGTGGGGTAAATCCCTCGCGGATCCGGTGCGCCTGATGAAGCAGCTCCCGGAAGCCGTCCTGGGCACAAACGCCAGCGGATATATCAATAAAACCTATCCGGACCTGCCGGAAGGCTATCCCGGCGTGCCCGCGGATTATTATTTCACAACCCTCGGCTCCCTCGTCGTGACGGACGGCGAGGTCCTCCGGAATCTGGAGAGCGTCCCCTTCTCCGGCCTGGCCCTGACCTCCAGCGGCGTCACCCTGTACCGCGGCGCGGACAACGCGGCCGTCCTGGCGGAAAATCCCTCCCAGACCTGGGCTTTTTTTGAAAACTGCGCCCTGCAGGTAGCCGGTGAGAATACCCTCCCGGAAAAGGGAACCTGGCCGATGGCGGAGGAAAAGCACTCCCGTACCGTCCTGGCCCGGATCAACCGGAACAATTATGTCCTGCTGCATGTACTGCGGCGCGGTAATTCAAACGGCGCCACCCTGTACTGGGTCAGCGATTTCTTTTCGGAGCATTTCCGGGCCGAATGGGTTTACAATCTGGACGGCGGATCCTCCTCCGCGCTGGTTTACCGCACACAGGAAAAAAACGCCCGCCTGAAACGGCATGTGCCGAACGGGCAGGGCATTATGGATCTTCTCTGTTTTACGGAATGAGCCGGTTTCCCGGAGCGGTTACTGCGCGTCCGCCGTCCGCTCGTCCTCGGTCACAAACTGTTTCAGAATGAACACGTGGTATCCGTTGACGTCCACCTCGCACCATTTTTTGTTCTGTGCGTAGATCGTCAGCGTGTCTCCCGGATAGACGTTCTGCACCTTCTGGTACTGGCTGCCGTCTCCGCAGCGGACGCCGATGGGTTCCTTGCTCTTTGTCTTTCCGTTGATCGTCACTTTCGCCGTGGTGTATTCCCGGGGAATGTTGGACCAGAAATCCAGGCAGCTGTTGTGAATGAACACCCGGGGAACGCCCGCTTCATGAAGGTCGACCAGCGACCATTCCTTGCCGACCCGGATCACCTGGGCCACCTTTCCCACCGACGCGCGTCCCAGAATCGTGGATTTGTCGTTTTTGTCGGCGTGGTAGGCAACCTCCCTGGACATCCGCGGGGACCTGACCACCGCGAGCACTTTCTCCTCCGGGGCTTCCGTTTCCCAGGAAAGATGCCAGGTTTCGACCATCTGCTTTTCGCCGCCTATCCCGATCAGCGAGCGGAGCACCCCCAGGTGGATCACCTCCACCTCGGTTTCGGTTCCCGTTTCGTCCCGGTATACGGTTTTCGTCTCCGGGCCGTTGTTGGTAAAAGCCCATGCCATGGCCTTCCAGTATTTCGCGTCCCCGGCGGCGTTGCCGGTCAGTTCCGCGTCTCCCGGGTCTTCGTTGCCGATATCGTGCTGCTCGCCGTTTTCATCGGTGTAGGTGCTGTCCAGCGTCTCGCCGTATTCCATTTCCAGCCAGAGGTTCAGCGCCTGGCGGCTGCGCAGCAGCGCCTCGCCAACCGTGGCCTTGGCCCCGCTGGGCAGAACGATGGTCTTTCCCACGTAGGTGATGGCGGATCCGTCGACGTATCCGTACAGCGGGTCCGCGTTGTTGACGCTGTAGGAAATGCCGGTTTTCCCGTCAGCCGTGTCTCCGGTTTTGCGGATATAGGTGCCGGCGCCGAGCATGCTGCTTGCCACGAGCTCCCCGTTGATCATAACATACATCTGGGCCGGCGCGCTGAGTTTGTAGAGGCAGGTCTGGTCCCATGTCAGGGATATGGCGAAAGCGGATGTGCAAAGGCACACCACCGCGGCCAGCGTGCACAGAAGAAACAACAGGCGCTTCATAAATCAACCTCCCGCAAGGATCGGTCAGCGTTACGCACCATTTTCCCATATTCGCTTCAGAATGTCAAACTGCACGAAAGGAAGCCTGTAATCATGAAAATACCGAAAAAGGATGCCCTGAACTGGTTCCGCTTCTTCGCCTCCCTGCCGGAGGAGGAGCCCCTCGGCTGCCGCCAGCAGGAAATCGCCCTCGCCGCCTTCGCGCAGATCGAAACGGCCGTGGAGGCCCGCCGGGCGGAAATGCTCCGCGCCGTTCCGGGACTGAAGGCGGTCCTTCCGGGGCATCCGGAAGGGGTCCCGTGGTCTCCGGATCTTCCGGCCTGCACGCTGTATGTCGGCCCGGCGGAGCGTTTCCCCGCCGGCTGCAGAAGCTGCCTCCTCGGCAGCGGCCTCTCCGCCGTCCGGAAAACCAACCGCTGCAACGCGGCCTGCCCCTTCTGCTACGATTACGGCCAGCTGGAGTGCATCCCGCCTATCGGCGAGGGCATGTGGGAAATCGGCGGCACCCGTTACCGCGAGGAGGATCTGCCTCTGCTTTTCTCCCTCCAGCGGAAGCCGACCGGCATCGCCTATGTCTATCTGGAGCCCTTTACGGAGATTGAGAAGTATTACGGAATCGTCCGCCGCTTCCATGAGGCGGGCGTCCATCAGCATATGTATACCAACGGCGTCGGCGCCACGGAGGAGCAGCTGAAAACCCTCGCGGAAGCCGGCCTGGATGAGCTGCGCTTCAACCTGGGCGCCACCTCCTGTTCGGACGCGGTCATCCGTGCGATGGAAACCGCCCGGAAGTATTTCCCGCAGGTCGGCATCGAAACGCCCATGACCCGGGAATTTGACCGCGTCTTCCGCCGGAAGAAGGATCAGATCCTGTCCATTGGCATCGATTTTATCAACTGCGCCGAGCTGCACCTGAACAGCAACAATCTCCCCAACTACCTCGGGGAAAACATGTATTTCTGCCGTCTGGGCTACCTGAGCCCGGTCGTCAGCCGCGACCTGACCCTGGCCTTCCTGCGCACCGCCGCGGAAGAGGCCTGGCCGGTCGCCGTCCACGACTGCTCGAACCATACCAAGTTCGCCCGTGATCTGAATCTCGCGGCAAAGGAAGGGGGATGGTTCGGCCGCAGCAGCTATGGCTGCGAGTTCGAACACATCCCCTATGAGGCTTTCCTTCCGGTCCTGGAGGATCCGTCCTTCTCCTTTGTGGAGGAGGAGCCGCTCCCGCCGGGCTACCGTCCGGGTGATATTGTGCTGTAATTATTTCCCCGGGATTTATCTCTTTGTCAGTTCCGCGCCGGCGGGATCGATGTCCAGCGTCGCGAAATAGTCCGCCGCGGTCTCAGCCCGCCGGATCATCCGGAAGCCGCCTTCTTTGGTGTGCAGAATCTCCGCGCTCCGGGTGCGGCCGTTGTAATTGTATCCCATGGAGTATCCGTGCGCGCCGGTGTCGTGAATCACCAGCAGGTCGCCGATCCGGATCTCCGGCAGCTCCCGCTGAATCGCGAATTTGTCGTTGTTCTCGCACAGGCTGCCGGTCACGTCGTATACGTGATCCGCCGGCAGGTCCCGCTTTCCGCATACGGTAATGTGGTGATACGCGCCGTACATTGCCGGCCGCATCAGGTTTACCGCCGAGGCGTCCGTGCCGATATAGTCGCGGTACGTCTTTTTTTCGTGCACCGCGTGCGTCACCAGCCATCCCACCGGCCCGGTCATCCACCGGCCCAGTTCCGTCTTGATGGCGACGCTTCCGTCCGGAATGATCTCCTCATATACCTTCCGCACGCCCTCGCCGATGGCCTGCACGTCCGTTTCCGGTTCGTCCGGACGGTACGGAATGCCGATCCCGCCGCTCAGGTCCACAAACGCGAACGGCATGCCCGCCTCGGCTTCCAGTTCCCTGCCGAGCGTCAGCAGGGTCTTCGCCAGGCTGGGATAGTAGCCGGTGTCCGTCGTGTTGGAGGACAGGAAGGCGTGCAGCCCGAAGGATTTCGCTCCCAGCGCCTTCAGCTGCCGCAGGCCCTCCCGCAGCTGGGAAGGCATGAAGCCGTATTTCGCCTCGCCGGGATTCCCCATGATCGTGTTCCCGATGGAAAACTGTCCGCCGGGATTGTACCGCAGGCAGATGCACTCCGGAATCCCGCCGTGCGTCCGCAGCTGTTCGATGTCCGATATGTCGTCCAGGTTGATGAACGCGTTCAGCGCCCGGGCCTGGGAAAACTCTTCCGGCGGCATGGCGTTGGCGCTCAGGATAATCTCCTCCCCGGAAAAACCGCATACCTTCGCCAGCGTCAGCTCCGTGGCCGAGGAGCAGTCCAGCCCGCATCCCTCTTCTTTCAGAATCCGCAGAACCGCGGGGTTCGGCAGCGCCTTCACCGCGAAATATTCCCTGAAATCCCGGCACCAGGAAAAAGCGCGGTTCAGCGCCCTTGCGCGTTCCCGGATTCCGGCCTCGTCGTACAGGTGGAAGGGCGTCGGAAACTGTTCCGCCGCCCGGAAAAACACATCGTCCTTCAGTGTAAAATTCGGCATTTTTCGCTGCCTCCTTTTATTTTTTCAGTGTAAAGCTGAAACTGGCTGCCTGCTTTCCGTCAATGTACATGCATACTTCGTAGGTCCCGGCCGGGAAGCTTCCGTCCATCATGTTCAGCAGCCCGGAATCCGGCATCGTAACGTACCACTCGTCCTTCTCGTTGTATTCCGGCATGTAGAACCAGGTGCTGTCGTACCGGTAGTTGTTCCCGTCCGGAGCCGTCATGGCAATCAGCAGCGGAAGTCCCGAAATCTCCCGGATAACCTGGTAGGAGGATACGGAATAGATGCAGCAGCGGTCGCTGCGGAGCAGCTCCTCCGTCACTTCGGTAACCGGCACCGGCATCGTGCCGTCGGTATAGCCTTCCGGCAGCTCGGCGATCGCGAAAACCTCCTGGCGGAAGGAATGTTCCGTGATCGGTTCCGCCTCCGGCAGCGTTGTCACCGCGTACCGGTCCGGCAGGCTGTCCGGCGCGTTCGAAAACGCGGCCAGTCCGGATACATAGGTCCTTCCGGGCGTCAGCTGGATGCTCATCGTCTTCTGGTTGTATTCAATCTCCGTGTACGTCAGGTAGCTGGATGCCATGTCCGCCACAATGTGATACAGCTTCTGTCCGTCCCCGGTCTCCGGCAGCTGCATGTCCGTCCAGTCAAACGTGGCCACATTCCCTTTGAGTGTCACGCGGTATCCTTCGGGCGCTTCGTCCGTCCCCGGGCCGTTCAGCAGCGCATCCGCCTCCTGCAGGCAGGCGGTGATTTCCGGTACCGTCAGTGCGAGATAGCGGTTTTGCCCCTCCGCGTATTTGGAAATGATCAGGCCGGCCAGCTTTCCGTCCCAGGTGATCACCGGGGATCCGGGCGCCGTGTCCCCGCTCAGGGTCAGCAGCATGGCTTCCCGGTTCTTCCACTTTGTAAAGGACAGGTCGTATACCGCCCGGTTGATCCGGGACTGCATCCAGTCGCCGGAGCGGACCAGCAGCTCGTCCGCCTGCACCCTCCGCGCCGCCTCCAGCGCGGGGAATGACGGAATCCCCGGTTCCTTCTCATCCGGCTCGTGCAGGAGCACCGCCACCATACCCTGCGCGGTTTTCAACATCATGGTAACCTCGCGGAGTTCGCTTCCGTCCCACAGCTCCAGTTTTTCCGGATTGTCCGGCAGTCCGGCAGCCGATGCCACCGTCACCCCGTCCGCGACAGGAACCACGGAGCAGATCCAGGTTTTTCCGCTGTCCTTCACCTCGTACAGGTCGTACAGGTCCGGCACTCCGGTGGATTCCGCCCGGGCTCCGGCCGCCGCGCACAGCAGCACAAGCGCAGTCAGCAGCGCTGTCCATCTCTTCGTCATTTCTTTCCCCTCCTGTGTTTCCGGGCCCGCTTCGTTATTCGCGGTAATCCTGCAGGGATACGGAGACCATCCGGCTGACGCCCTGTTCCTCCATCGCGACGCCGTACAGTCCGTTGGCGCGCTCCATGGTTCCCTTCCGGTGGGTGATGACCACGAACTGCGTGGACCGGGAATACTCCGCCAGGTAGTCCGCGAAATACCCGATGTTCGCGTCGTCCAGCGCCGCCTCAATTTCGTCCAGAATGCAGAACGGTGTCGGCTTCAGTTTCAGTGTGGCAAACAGGATCGCGATCGCGGTCAGCGCTTTCTCGCCGCCGGACAGCAGCGACAGCAGCTGGAGCTTCTTTCCCGGCGGCTGCGCGTTGACCTCGATGCCGCAGTTCAGCGGATCGCTCGGATCTGTCAGCTGCAGCTCCGCGTGTCCGCCGCCGAACAGCCGTTCAAAGGTTTCCGTAAAAAATCCCTGCAGCAGCGCGAAGCGCTCCACAAAGGTTTCCTTCATCTGTTCCAGCAGCCGGGCAATCAGGTCCCGCAGGTCCTTCTCGGCCTTCTCCAGGTCTTCCCGCTGCACGTACATCTCGTCGTACCGCGCCTTGGTCGAGGCGTATTCCTCGACCGCGTGCACGTTCACCGGGCCCAGCGCCCGGATCTCCGCGGACAGCTGCGCGGCCTGCCGGTCGGCCTCCGTCACGTTGATGCCCTCCGGCCGGCGGAATTCCTCCGCGCCTGCGTAGGTTACCTCGTATGTGTTCCAGATCCGGTCCTGCATGGCCTTCAGGTCGCCTTCCGTCCGCGACCGGGCCAGCTCGAGGCGGTGGGCCTTGTCGCTGTCGCGGCTGGCGGACTGGTGCAGTCCCTCCATCTCCGCCAGCAGCTCCCGCAGCAGATTCTGCCGGGCCGTGCGCGTCTCTTCGAGCTCGGCGGTAATCCGCTCGCGCCCTGCCTGTTCGGCAGTTGCTTCGTCCACAGCCCTGCGCAGTGCCGCTTCCTCGCCGCTTTCCGCCTCATCCTGCGCGCTGAGCGCCGCCAGGGCAGCCCTGCGCTGCTCCTGTTCGCGGGCGATCTTCTCCTGCTCCTGCTCGAGGCGCGCCTTGTCCCGCTGCAGAATTTCCAGCTCATGCCGCAGGTCGTTCACCGCCAGCGTCAGGCGCATGGTTTCCGCCGCCGTCTCCTCGGCGTTCTGCCGGGCTTCCGCGGCGCTCTGCTGGAGCGCGGCCGCTTCCTTTTCCATCTCGCCGCGGGTTTCCTCGGTCTTTTCCGTCTGGTCGTCTGCCATGGACAGCTGCTCCCGGATCTGCAGGATGGATTCCATCAGCTGTTCCCGGGCTGCTTCCGTCTCACCGACGCGCAGCTGGTGTGCCCGCTGTTCTTCCCCGGCGCTCTGCAGACGCTCGGTCTCGCGCGCCACGGCAATTTCCTGCTGGTGCAGCTCCTCCAGCGCTTCCGCGGAGCGGTTCTTCAGGCTGTCCTTTTCCGCCTGCCCGTCCCGCATGCACCGGAGCAGCCGTTCCAGCTCGTCCTGTCCCTTGTTCAGTGCTCCGGTCAGTTCCTTCAGTTCGCGCTCCCGTGAAAACAGGTTCATGCTCCGGGAGGATACCGATCCGCCCGTCATCGATCCGCCGGAATGAATCACGTCGCCCTGCAGCGTAACCAGGCGGAATTCGTGTCCGCCTTTCCGCATGATCGCGATGCCGTGGGTCAGGCTGTCTGCCACAACCGTGCGCCCGAGCAGGTTTTCAACCACGCCGCGGTAGTGCGCGTCGCAGGTAACCAGTTCCGAGGCCACGCCCAGGCATCCGGGCATCGTCAGCACTTCGCGTTCCTTCTCCGTCAGCACCCGGGGCCGTATCGTCGTAACCGGCAGGAACGTTGCCCGGCCCAGCCGGTTGCTCCGGAGGAACTCGATCAGGGTCTTGGCGGTTTCCTCGTCCTCCGTGACAACGTTCTGCTGCGCGTTGCCCAGCACCATGTCCATCGCGGTTTCATATTCCCGGGGAACCTCCAGCAGCCGGTTCAGCGGGCCGTAGACCTTCTCCATGCCCTCTTCCTGCGCAAAGCGGACGACGGACCGCACAGAGTTCGCGTATCCTTCCATCTCCCGGGACATTTCGTCCAGCAGCTTCTGCCGGGATTCCATATCCCGCATCTCTGCCAGTTTTTCGTCGTAATCCTTCCGCGCGCGGATCACGGAGGCGTCCGCCTCCTCCAGCTGCGCGCGCACTTCCTGCACGTCCTTCGCCAGGCGTTTCTGCTTCTCCTGTTCCGTCTGCAGCCGTTCCCGCGCTTCCTTTACCGTGTCGTCCAGGTCGACCCCGGCGCACTTCATGGCCTCGCAGGTCTCCGTAACCTCCTGCAGCCGCTCCTCCATCGTGGTCAGCATGGTCTTCAGGCGCGTCTGGTCGTTCAGGGCGGCGGTCCGCCGGTTGATGGCGTCCATCATGGCCGTCTTCTGCGCTTCCAGCTTTTCCTCCCGCTCGTTCTGCGTCCTGCGGGCTTCTTCCTCCGCCTGCTTCGCCTTCTCCAGCGCTTCCGTCTGCTGCTGCAGCACGCCGGAACGCGTTTCCGTTCCGCTGCCGCTCTCCGCGGCCATCCGCCCGAGCTCCGCAAGGCGCTCTTCGTTCTGCCGCAGTTCTTCCTCGATGCGCTTCCGGTTTTCCTGCCGGCTGCGTTTCCGCTCCTCCGCGGCGTGCAGCGCATCGCCCGCGGCGTGAACCGCTTCCATGCCGGCCAGCATCGCCGCGTGCGCTTCTGATATTTTTCCGTCGAGCTCGGCAATCTCCGCCTGCTTCCGGTCGCGCTCCTGCGCCTTTTCCTGCAGCGCGATCTCCGTCTGCTCCAGCACGGCCTTCAGGCCCTGCAGGTCCTGGTCGTAATCCCGGAGTTTCGCCTCCATTTTGTCCGACCGGACCAGAAACAGGTTCATGTCCAGTTCCTTCAGCTCCGCCGCCAGGGTCATGTATTCCCGCGCGTTCTTCGACTGCTCCTCCAGCGGGGAAAGCTGGCGCTTCAGCTCGTCGAGAATATCGTCGATCCGGGTGATGTTCTCCAGCGTCCGGGTCAGCTTCCGGTCCGCCTCTTCCTTCCGGGCCTTGAATTTGACGATGCCCGCCGCTTCCTCGAAAACCAGGCGCCGGTCCTCGCCCTTGCGGGAAAGGATCTCGTCAATCCGGCCCTGCCCGATGATGGAATAGCCTTCCCGCCCGATACCGGTATCCCGGAAAAGGTCGATCACGTCCTTCAGGCGGCAGGAGGAGCGGTTCAGAAAATATTCGCTCTCCCCGCTGCGGTATACCCGGCGGGTCACCATAATCTCGGAGTATTCCAGCGGCAGCGTATGATCCTCGTTGTCGAAAACGAGGGATACCTCGCAGTAGCTCAGCGGCTTGCGCGTCTGCGTTCCGCTGAAAATCACGTCCTGCATGCTGGCGCCGCGCAGGGTCTTGGCGCTTTGCTCGCCCAGAACCCAGCGCACCGCGTCGCCGATATTGCTTTTTCCGGAGCCATTGGGACCGACGATCGCCGTAATGCCTTCGTTGAAGACGATCTCCGTCCGCTGGGCAAAAGACTTGAATCCGTACAGCTCCAGCTTCTTTAATCGCATAGTTCCTCCAGACCGTTCCGTGCCGTATGCACGAACGGTTTATTATATCATGAATACCCTCCCCGCAAAAGCCTGACAACATCAAAAATACATGGCTTGACATTGTCTCCCGTCGCTGTACAATGTTCCCTGTGTATGAATTTCCGGGAGATTGAGGTTTCTTTTGTCTATGCTGAAGCGGTTTATCGGTACCAAAGCCTTCTATAAAAGTGTCCTGACGCTCCTGATCCCGATCATCATCCAGCAGTTCATCACGTCTTTCGTTTCCCTGCTGGATAATGTGATGGTCGGCAGTCTCGGCACGGAAGCGATTTCCGCCGCCTCCATCGCCAATCAGGTCATGCTCGTTTACAACCTGGCCATTTTCGGCGGCATGAGCGGCGCCAGCATTTTCGGCGCCCAGTTTTACGGCAAGGGCGATATGGACGGCATGCGCTGGACCTTCCGGTATAAGCTGTATTTCGGTGTGCTGTGCAGCGCCGCCGCCATCCTGGTCTATCTGCTTTTCGGCCGGGGCTTTATTGATTCCTTCCTCCGGGGCGAAAGCAACGGCGGCGATCTTGCGCTCACCCTGCGCAGCGGCTGCAATTATCTGAATATCATGCTCTGGGGTCTTCCGCCCTTCGCGCTGGTGCAGGTCTACGCCGGCACCCTCCGCGAGTCCGGGGAAACCCGCGCCCCGATGTTCGCCGGAATCTGCGCGATCCTGACCAACCTGTTCGGCAACTGGGTGCTGATTTTCGGCAATCTCAGCGCCCCGGCCATGGGCGTGGAGGGCGCCGCCATCGCGACCGTCGTCTCCCGTTATGTGGAGCTGCTGATCGTGGTCGTCCACGCGCACCGCCATACCGGGCGCTATGTCTTCTTCGCCGGCGCCTACCGGAGCCTCTATGTGCCCGGAAAGCTGGTCCTGCGCATCACGCGCACCGCGGCGCCCCTGCTCGTCAATGAGATCCTCTGGTCCCTCGGCATGACCTTTATCAATCAGTTCTACTCCTCCCGCGGGCTGAATGCCGTCGCCGCCCTGAATATCAACGGCACCGCCTTCAACCTCTTCTGCGTCATCATGTTTGCCATGGGCAGCGCGGTTTCCATCATGGTCGGCCAGCGCCTCGGCGCCGGGCAGATGGAGGAAGCCCGGGATGTGGACCGCAAGCTGATCTTCCTTACGGAAGTGATCCATATCGTGATCGGCGGTCTCCTGATCCTGGCCTCCCCGCTGATCCCGCGGCTGTATAACGTCAGCGCCGAAGTGCAGGACCTGACCCGCCAGCTGCTGGTCATTGTCGGCCTGACCCTGCCGATCCATTCCTTCGCGCATGTGGCGTATTTCACGATCCGCTCCGGCGGGCGCACGGTCATCACCTTCTTCTTTGACGCGGTCTATACCTGGGCCGTCACGGTGCTGCTGGCCTTCCTGCTCACCCGGTATACGGACTGGCCCATCGTGAACATCTATTTCTGCGTGATGTTTATTGATATCGTGAAGGTGGTCATCGGCCTGCTGATGATCCGTTCCGGCTTCTGGGTCCGGAATGTGGTCAACGATCCGGAGCCGGATCAGGAATAAGCCTTTCCGGTCTTGTTTTTTTACGGCATTCCGTTATATAATAAATTCCAGATAGAATTTCATATAAAGGAGGGCCCTTCATTGAATTATGCTGAGGAATCCCTGCGCCTGCACGGCGAATGGAAAGGGAAAATCGAGATTGTTTCCCGCGTCCCCGTAAAAACCAAGGACGACCTTTCCCTGGCCTACACCCCCGGTGTGGCTCAGCCCTGCCTGGAGATCCAGAAGGATTATGAAAAATCCTTCACCCTGACCCGGCGGAGCAACCTTGTCGCTGTCATCACCGACGGTACAGCGGTCCTCGGCCTCGGGGATATCGGGCCGGAAGCCGGCATGCCGGTGATGGAGGGCAAATGCGCCCTTTTCAAGGCTTTCGGCGATGTGGACGCGTTCCCGATCTGCATCCGCAGCAAGGATGTGGATGAAATCGTCCGCACAGTCTACCTGATCTCCGGTTCCTTCGGCGGCATCAACCTGGAGGATATCGCCGCTCCCCGCTGCTTCGAAATCGAGCGGAAGCTGAAGGAGATCTGTGATATCCCGATTTTCCATGACGATCAGCACGGTACCGCCGTGGTCGTTGGCGCTGCCCTGCTCAATGCCCTGAAAGTGGTCAAAAAAGATATCGGCGAAGCGAAATGCGTCATCAACGGCGCCGGGAGCGCCGGCATCGCCATCGGCAAGCATCTGCTGAACCTTGGCGTGAAGCACCTGAAGATGGTGGACCGCTTCGGTATCCTCTGCGAAGGTGAACAGATGAACCCCGCTCAGAAAGAGATGGCCCGCATCACGAACCCGGAGAAATTCTTCGGCAAGCTGGCGGACGCGATGAAAGGCGCGGATGTGTTCATCGGCGTCAGCGCGCCGCACATCGTATCCCGGGATATGGTGCGCTCCATGGCCCCCGGCCCGATCATCTTCCCCATGGCCAATCCCGTCCCGGAGATCGAACCGGACGAAGCGCTGGCTGCCGGCGCGGCCGTGGTCGGCACAGGCCGTAGCGACCATCCGAACCAGATCAACAACGTAATGTGCTTCCCGGGGCTGTTCCGCGGCGCGCTGGACGTCCGTGCAAAAGATATCAATGAGGAGATGAAGCAGGCTGCCTCCCACGCGCTGGCCGGCCTGGTTTCGGACGAAGAACTGAAAGCCGACTATATTCTCCCCATGGCTTTTGATAAGCGCATCGGGCCAGCTGTGGCGGCAGCCGTCGCGAAAGCTGCCCGCGACAGCGGCGTAGCAAGGCTTTGATCCCCCGTGATCCCCCCAAAGGAGGAGTTTCTGTGACTGCCAAATCAGCGGAAAAAAAGCCATTCCGGTTGTTCAACCTTCCCCTGCCGGTTTTCCTGATCATCGCCGGGGTGACAATCCTGGCCACCTACCTGGGTGTGCTGCCTGTGAACATGACTGGCTGCTTCCTGTTCATGATCGTGCTCGGTACGATCCTGGGCTGGATCGGTGACCACACCCCGATCATCAAAAGCTACCTGGGCGGCGGTGCCATCGTATGTATCTTTGGTTCCGCCCTGCTGGTCTACTTCGGCATCCTGCCTTCCGCCAAGACCGTGGACGGCGCCACCGTCTACAACATGTCCCTGCCTCTGGGCAACCTGGACCTGGTCGGCGGCATCACAAAGTTCTTCAAAGGCGACGGCGCGTTCCTTGACTGGTACATCGCCGCGCTGATCACCGGCTCCATCCTGGGCATGAACCGGAAGCTGCTGGTGAAGGCTGCGGCCCGCTATTTCCCCGCCATCTTCGGTGGCCTGATCCTCGCTTTCGGCCTGTGCATGGGCATCGCCGCCCTGATGGGCTACCCGGTGATAAATGCTCTCCTGCTGATCGCCCTGCCGATCATGGGCGGCGGCATGGGTGCCGGCGCAACCCCGCTTTCCAAGATCTTTGAAACAAGCAGCTCCATGTCTGCCGCGGAAGCGCTGTCCGTCATGACGCCCGCTGTGGCCATCGGCAACGCGGTTTCCATCGTGCTGGCCGGCATCCTGGTCAAAATCATGAAAGGCAAGCTGAACGGTAAAGGCGCCCTGATGCAGGCCGGCTCCATCGATCCCAAGGAGCTTGAGATCAGCCCTGAAGTCCAGGCCAAACGGGACAACATCTCCCTGACAAATCTTGGCATCGGTCTGCTGACCTCCGGCGCGTTCTTCGCCTGGGGCTTCATCCTCGCCGGTGCCTGGAAGGCCCTCGGCACCGGGGTCACGATCCACGCCTACGCCTGGATGATCATCACCGTCGCCATCTGCAAGATCACCAACATCATCCCCGAGCGGATCGAGATCGCCTGCTACCAGTGGTTCCAGTTCATTATGAAGAACCTGACAAATATGCTGCTGGTCGGTATCGGTATCTGTTACCTGGAAATCTCCACGGTGATTGCGTCCTTCAGCGTCACCTACCTGGTCCTGTGCGCGGCTACCTGCATCGGCGCCTTCGTCGGCGCGGCGCTCATCGGTAAACTGGTGGGCTTCTATCCCTTCGAATCCGGTATCACCGCAGGCCTGTGCATGTCCAACATGGGCGGCACCGGCGATGTGGCGGTGCTGTCCGCTGCCGACCGTATGGAGCTGATGCCCTTCGCGCAGATCTCCTCCCGCCTGGGCGGCGCGGTCATCCTGCTGCTGGCCAGCCTGATGCTTTCCCTGCTGGCCCAGTTCATAGTGATTTAACTGTTTCAGTCATAGCGACCATGGTCAGCATGGGTTAATTCGAAAGGGGTTGAAAATATGAAATCAAAAATGATCGCAATTCATTCCGCCGGTAACGGTTTCAGGGATGCAGGCCTTGAGACCGAACAGATAGGAGCAGAACTGAATGAGGAAGACCGCCTCCAGCTTTGCCTGATCACGGAGGAAATCCTCTCCATGTTCAACAGCATCACCGGTGATGTGAACAATGCGGAATTCTGGCTGGAAAAGGAAGGTTCCTTCTTTACGTTCCACCTTTCTGCCAGGCAGAAACTCGGCAATGTACAGCGCGGCGAACTGATCCAGTCCACTTCCACCGGCAAAAATGATGCCGTCAAAGGTTTCCTCGGCACGCTGCGGGAAATTTTTGTACAGGCGCTGTCCGTGGGCAAGGATATCGACCAGTATTACAGCAGTGAATCCTATTCCTCCCAGGCAGCCGATATAACCGACGCCGTCATTTCCGGCCCGAAGTGGGACAAGTTTGAACGTTCCGTCCTGCTGTCCATTACAGATAAGGTCAGTATCAGCATCAAGAGTGGCGTGGTGGACCTTGTCGCGACCAAGCAGTTTTGATCATCCGCAAAATAAGGAGGTGCTTCCGTTATGACTATCAATGAATCCCGTAACGGCGATATCCTTACCATCGTTCCGGAGGGCCGGCTTGATACCCTGTCCTCCCCCGAACTGTATGAGTTCCTGAAAAAGAACTATCCTTCCATCACCGGACTGGTCGTCGACTGCAGCAAGCTCGACTATGTCTCCTCCGCGGGACTTCGGGTATTCCTGTCCGCGCTGAATGCCCTGAAGGACAAGGAGGGCGTCCGGATCGTGAACGCCAACCCGCTGATCAGGGAAGTCTTCAAGGTAACAGGTCTGTCTGACATGTTCAAATTTGAATGACCGTTACGACCCCGTTCACCGGGCGGCGGGGAAGCGCTGACTTCTCCGCCGCCTTTATTCTGATGCAGGAAGGATGTGCGCCGTGAATCATCCGTGTATCCGCTGCGGCGCTACCGCCGCCCGGACCGTCAAAGCCCTGGAAGTCCGAACGCTCCATGTCCGGAGCCTCTCCGGTGAAAAACGCGTCCAGGCCCTCGGGAATGAGCTGGAGCGCGGCGTATGTGAACGCTGTGCGCGGGAGAGCCTGGACCTTTCGCTGAACCCGTTCCGGGCGATACGAAAGCAGCTGGCGGTTTTCGGCGCGGTTTTCGCCGCTGGGCTTCTGCTGATGGCCTCTGCTTTCCTTTTTATAGAGGGGAACAGGGTATTCGTGCTGCTCGGCATTGCCGCAATGATCTGCGGGCTGCTCGGCACAATCGACGCAGTCAGGAACGCAAAGGAAAAGGAACGTTCCCTCCGTGCCCTGCCTGAGGGTGAGGCGCTTGAGGAAGCGGCGTGGGACGTGTTCACCGCCGAAGCGCCGAAAAAAGAGGGCGACAACGACCTGACCTATATCCCGGTCAGTGAAAAGACGCTGAAACGGAAAAACGGCGACCTGATGGTCCTTTACAGATTACTCCCCGAGATCGCAAAACAGGCCTGGAACAGGCTCCATGAACCAATCCCGGTGCCCGTTGACACAGAAAAGGAGGAAAACAATGATCCGCCATATCGTGATGTTCAAAATCAAGGATGAATTCAGGGATGAAATCCCGCAGCTCGTAAAAAACTTCTATGGCATGAAAGGAAAGATCGAAGGTATGGTCAGCCTGGAGGCCGGTGCGGATTTCCTGCACAGCGAACGCTCCTATGACCTGGCCCTGATCACCGAGTTCGAAAACCGGGAAGCCTTTGATGCCTACCAGACCCATCCGGTACACATGCCGGTCAAAAAACGGATGCATGAAGTTCGCAGCGCCTCTGTCGCCTGCGACTACGAGATCCCGGAATAAGAAAAAAGGGCACAGAAAAACTGCTCTGATCACTCGGAGCAGTTTTCGTTTGGAACTCAATCCACCGTGTAGGGCATCAGCGCGATGGCACGTGCGCGCTTGATGGCCTCGCTCAGCTGACGCTGATGCTTGGCGCAGTTGCCGCTCATCCGGCGGGGCAGGATCTTGCCGCGTTCGTTGGTGAAGCGGCGCAGGCGATTGATATCCTTGTAATCGATGTATTCGATCTTATCTACGCAGAAGCTGCAAACCTTCCGGCGGGGACGGCGTCCTCCGCGGGGGCGCGGCCTTCTTTCGCCACGATCTTCAGACATAGGGCTTTATCCTCCTTACTCAGCGTTAGAAAGGCAGTTCGTCGGTCTCCACCGCAGTGAAGCCGGCTGCCTGGGGTTCTGCAGAGGGAGCGTCTGCCGCGGGGGCGCTGTAGCCGCCGGCGGCGTCCGCGTCGTTGCGGGAAGAAAGGAATTCAACTTCATCAGCCGTCACTTCCAGGCTGGCGCGGGTCGTCCCGTCGTTCGCCTGATAGGTGCGTACGCTGACCGGCCCGATCACGCAGACCTTGCGGCCTTTGGCCAGATACTTCGCGCACAGCTCGCCGCGTTCGCGCCAGGCGGATACGCGGAAGAAATCAGCTTCCGGCTGTCCGTTCTGGGCGTCCCGGTTACGGTTCCTGCGGTTCACCGCAACGGTGAAGTCGCATACATTGACGCCGGTGGATGTGGTGCGAAGTTCAGGATCACGTGTCAGATTTCCGATAATCGTCAGCTTGTTCATCTTTCTTCTCCTCTTGGATCTTACTCTGCGTCAGCGGGGGTCTCTTCTGCTGCAGGCGCTTCTTCAGCAGGAGCCGCTTCTTCCGCGGGAGCTTCTTCGGCGGCGGGCGCTTCTTCAGGAGCGGTCACGTCGGCGGGAGCTTCCATGGGAGCGGGCCTGTTGGCGCGCGGCTTCACAGCAGAGCGCTTCTCGACCAGCTTCACGACCAGATAACGGAGCACGCTCTCGTTGATCTGCAGGTTACGCTCGAGCTCGCGGGGCAGTTCGGCGGGTGCCTGGAAGGTCACCAGTACGTACCAGCCTTCGGTCTTGTAGTCGATCGCATAGGCCAGGCGGCGCTTGCCCCATGTTTCATCGACCTTTTCGATCTCACCACCGTTGTTTGTGATCAGCGCGGAAACCTTCTCGATCAGTTCCTTACGGGCGGCTTCCTCCAGATCGGCGTCGATGATGTAGATCATTTCATACCTGTTCATCATTCTTTCACCTCCTCACGGACTTTTGGCGCTGCTTCCTGCAGCGCAAGGATGTGCCGATTAGGGATTATAGCAGAACACCTGTTGATTTGCAAGGGGAACAACACGTTTATTTTGGGATACATTCCGCCGGTTTCATTCTTCTCGGACGACCGTGCATTCCCGGATGCCGTAATAGCGGAAAACCCGCACGGCGTCCTCCCCGATTCTTTCCCCGGCCGCCACCGCGGGCACCGCCGGCGGGCATCCCGCGCACGGATCAGCCATGATCCTGCCGACCGCCTGCCCCGCGGGAATCCGCTCCGCCGGGGAGAACATGGCCTGCCGGACGCTCATCGCCTTCTCCGGCGGCCGCAGGGCGGGAATTTCCTCCGGGATCGCTTTCCGCCGCGGGATCCTGACGATCGCCGCGCCCGCGCGGTCCCATTCCTCCTCCCCGGTTTCGGCGGAAGGCATCAGCACCGTGTGGTCCGGATCGGCGTATTCGCACTCGATCCCGCTGCGCCGCAGGATCTCCGCGGTCTCCGTCCCGGTGTATCCGTACGGCTTCGGGCGCAGCGTCAGCTTCATCGCCTCGTCGCCCGCCGTCTCCCATCCCCGGGCGCGGAGCGTTTCCCGCAGCGCTGCCGTTCTGGCCGCGGCGGCCCGGATTTTTCCCGGCAGCCCTCCGGCGAGCATCGCGTTCGCCCGGTCCAGCGATTCCAGAATCAGGTAGGACGGGCTGGTGGAGGCAAACAGCGCCATGGCCCGCTCCGCGTCCGCCGCGAAGGAGGCCGGCGCGGCTTTGGAGATATGCAGATACGCGGCGCCCGTCAGGCAGGGCAGCGTCTTGTGCGCGGAGTCGCAGCAAAGGTCCGCCCCTTCGGTAAGCGGGTGCCGGTCCTCCTCCAGAAAGCGCAGGTACGCCCCGTGCGCGTTGTCCGCCAGCAGCGGCACGCCCTTCGCGTGGCACGCCTCCGCAATTCCGCGGACCGGGTTCATCTGCCCCAGATAGTCCGGCGTCGTGATGTACGCCGCCATATACGCTTTTTCATTCAGTCTCCGGGTTATTTTTTCCGCCGTCAGCCTGCAGGACAGGAGGCCTTCCTCCTCTTCCGGGTAAACCCAGTCGATGTCGATGTCCAGCAGTGCCGCGGCGGTCATCAGCGTTTTGTGGGCGTTCCGTCCGGCCAGGATCCTGCGCGGGATCTTCTTTTCCGCCGCCCGCAGAGACGCCAGGTACAGCATCGCCCGGATGCACAGCGAGGAGCCTTCCGCGGAGTAAACCGTCCTCCCGCTTCCGAAGAGGGCGGCAGCGTTTTCCTCGCTTTCCCGGATAATTCCCCGCGCCCTGTACAGCTCATCCGCTCCTTCGATCTCCGTCAGGTCGCGGGCGTCGCAGCCTGTCTCCGGTTTGCCTTTGTGGCCCGGCATATGCATCCGCACCGTACCGGAGGCACTGTATTTCTGCAGGAAGTCGCAGACCGGCGTCCTCATGCTTCGCCCCCGTCCGTCTGTTCGGCAACCTGCAGCATGATCGCGCATTCCATGCGCTTGCGGAACAGTTCGCACCCGTAGCGGTATACGCCGCGCACGGATCCCGTCGCGTGGTAGGCGTTCGCCGCGCATCCGCCGGAGCAATACAGTTTGGCCCAGCAGTCGCGGCATTCCTCCCGCGCGTATACGTTGCATCCGGCAAACTCATCCTGCACCTTTTCGTTCGTCACGCCGTTCCATACGTCGCCCAGCCGGAAATGCTCCTCCCCGACAAACTGGTGGCAGGGATACAGGTCGCCCCAGGGGGTGACCGCCATGTATTCCGTTCCGGATCCGCATCCGGAAATCCGCTTGTAGATGCACGGCCCGCCCGTCAGGTCCAGCATGTAGTGGTAGAAGGTGAAGGGGCGTCCTTCCTTCTTCCGCTCAATCATCAGCCGGGCAAGGTCCTCGTACTGTTTCATGACCACCGGAAGGTCTTCCTGCGTCAGCGCCTCCGGATCCCCTTCCGCGCAGACCACCGGCTCCATGCTCAGCTCCGTGAAGCCCAGGTCCAGCATCGTCCGGATGTCTTCGAGAAAGTCCGGATTCGCGTGCGTGAACGTGCCGCGCATGTAGTAGTTCTTTCCTCCCCGGGCCCTGACCAGCTTCTGAAACTTCGGCACGATGCGCTCCCAGCTCCCGTTTCCGGCGTAGTCCACCCGGTACCGGTCGTGAATCTCCTTCCGCCCGTCGAGGCTCAGCACCACGTTGCTCATTTCCCGGTTCGCGAAGTCAATCACGTCGTCGTCAATCAGCAGCCCGTTGGTCGTCAGCGTGAAGCGGAAGTTCTTCCCGTGCTCCTTCTCGATGCTCCGGGCGTACGCCACCAGCTGTTTCACGACGTCAAAGTTCATCAGCGGTTCCCCGCCGAAGAAGTCTACTTCCAGGTTCCGCCGGTTTCCGGAATGCGCCACCAGGAAATCCAGCGCCGCCTTCCCGGTTTCGAAGGACATGAGCGCCCGCTCCCCGTGGTATTTTCCCTGGCTGGCAAAGCAGTAGGCGCAGTTCAGGTTGCAGGTGTGCGCGACGTGCAGGCACAGGGCCTTTACCACGCCGGAGGTCCGCCTTTTCAGCTCCCCGGCCATGTTTTCGAACGTGTCCGGCGAAAAAAGCTTTCCCGCTTCCTTCAGTTCCGTAATCTGGTCGTAGCATTCGGCCAGCTCGGCGGGATCCTCCCCGGTCTGCGCCTGCATCCGGGCAATCAGTTCCTCCCGTCCCGCGGTTTCGTATGCCCCGATCATCTCCCAGGCAATCCGGTCCACGGCGTGTACGCTGCCGGAGCAGGTGTCGATCACAACATACCGGCCGTCCATTTGAAAACGATGAATCATTTTTTTCTCCCCGTATCAAAAAAATGCCGCCTGACGGCGGCAGGAACAGACTGGAATCAGTTATCCTTCTCTTCCTTGTTCTCGCACTTCTGGTTGGCGATACCGCAGCTGGTCTTGCACGCGGACTGGCAGGACGTCTGGCATTCGCCGCAGCCGCCGTTCTTCGCGCTCTCGCACAGATCACGGGTGTTCAGGGTCTGAATATGTTTCATGATCATAATCCTCCGTCCAAAGATTTCATCCTGTATTTTATCACACATCCGGTTTGTGCGTCAATGCGCGCGCCGTTTTTCTTTGCGGCTGTTGACGGCGCTCCCGGCGTGCTTATAATAGAATCACACTGAAAAACCGGAAAGGGGATGACCGCGTGAAAGGGAGGTTCCTGCGTTCCCTGCTGTGCTGTTTTTCCGCCCTTCTGCTGCTTCTCTGCCTGTCCGCGCCGGCTTCCGGGGAGGAGGGCGGCCTTTTCCTCTCCCTTCCGAAGGAAGTGAAGGGGTTCGTCCGCTGTGAGATCACCGTGACCGCCCCGGCTGCGGGCGAGGTGCTCCTGACGCTTTATGACAGTCTGGACAATCCGTGGCTTTACCAGCGGGAAACCCTTTCCGACGGGGAAAACGTCCTGTCCTGGGACGGGCGGGGCGCCGGCGGCGAGCTGCTGATGAGCGGGCCCTACCGCTTTGAGGCTGCCTTCTCCGCCGCGGACGGCCGGGAGCTTTCCGCTTCCGCCTCCTTTGACGTGCGCGGCTACGCCCCGGCGCTGGTCCTCGCCCTTCCCTCCTCCGGCGTGCTGTATCTCGACGGCGGGGAAAACTGGTTTGTCGAATGCTGGGTGCCCAATGCGTGCGTTGTGGAAATGGACGTCCTGGATGCGGAGGGAAATCAGGTGTATACAAAAAGCGTCTCCATGGGCGATCCGGACCGGGATGTGATCCGCTGGAACGGAACGGGTTCGGATTACCGGAAGGTCGCGCCCGGCGAATACACCGTCCGCCTGTATCCGAAGAAGAACCCGGATTTTGATTATACCTTCCCGCTTTCCGTGGAGGAAACCGCGCCGCAAACGCCTCCCGTGGCCGTCACCGGTCCGGTGATCCCGGAGCGCGGCATGTCCGATGCGGAAATCTGGCAGATCATGATGAAGCCTTCTGTCGTCGTCAATGCGACGGGTTCCTCCAGCCGCTTTGCCCTGCGGGAATCCCCGTCAAAGCGCAGCCCTTCCGCCGGCCTCGTCTGCTGCGCAACCCAGGGACTGGAAGTCCTCGCGGTGGAGGACGGCTGGGCGCAGGTCCGCGCCGGCAATTATTCCGACGGCCATTTTGTTACCGGCTGGTTCCCCGTGAAGGAGCTGACCGTCGTCTCCCCCGCGCCGCATTACGCCGTCCTGGTCGACAAGCGCGCCCAGACGCTGACCGTCTATCACGACGGGGTTCCCGCCGGCACCGTTCCGGTCTCCACCGGGCTCCCGACCGAAAAAAAGCCCGAGCGCGAAACCTCGCCCGGTGCTTTCCTTACCGATATTCACTTCAGCCGGGATTTCGCCCAGGACGGCGCCCGCTATGACTATCCCCTGCGCTATCAGGGCGGAAATATCATCCATTCCACCGGCTACGCACGCATTCCGCATGCGGCCTACAGCGTCAAGGATTACAGCCGGAACCTGCCGAAGCTGGGTCAGAAGGCCTCCCACGGCTGCGTCCGGGTCAGCCCCTTCGCCTCGCCGGACTGTGAAATCAACAGCTTCTGGCTCTGGACCCATCTGCCGTATCATACGCGCGTGGTGATCCTCGATGACTGATCCGCAGGCCGGTTACGGCGTCCCCCGGAAGGAGAATGTGAATTCCACCGGCTTCGTGATGTCGATCAGGTATTCCGGATGCGTCCTCGCGCCCCAGCTGTCGTCCCCGCCGACGCCCATCTGCCGGCTGCTCATTTTCAGGACGGTGTAGTTCACCGGCGGCAGCTCGTATCCGTGCGCGGCGTTTTCGATCTCGTGCGGCGTCCACGGCAGCGCGGAAAACTCGCCGCCGTTCAGCCACAGTTTCAGTCCCTGCCCCCGGTCGTTGGTCACCTCCGCCCAGCGCACGCCGGTACGGTTTCCGCTTTCCTGGGGCATCAGGTACGGCGTCAGGTTCTCCTCCGCCGCGTATTCATACAGGCCCAGCCGTGCGCCTTCCCTGCGGTCGATGTAGTTCTCCTCCGGCCCCAGGCCGAAGAAGCGCACTTTCCCGTAGTCTGCGTCCAGCTTCATGATCATGCCGAATTCCGGCATCTCGCCCAGTTCCTTCACCGGGTCGTACCGCATCTGCACGTCGACCTTCCCGCAGCGGTGCACCCGGTAGGTGATCCGGCAGGCTGCCTTCGGGTTCGTCGGCAGATCGTATTCCATCGTGAAGGATACGCTGCCGTCGGCTTCCCGCTCGGGGCGCACCGCGTCGTTCCGCTTCGCGGTATCCCGCTCCAGTCCGGCGTGCGCGTACAGGGAGGCAAGCTTCCACTGCGCGTACCGTACCGGCATCCGGTTGCCGATGTCGTTGTTCGTCGGCGCGCGCCAGAAGTTCGGCGTCAGCGGCCCCTTCAGCATCTCCTTCCCGCCCCAGCGGTAGGAATCGATCGCGCCCTGAGCCCGGCTGAACATAACCTCGAAGCTTTCACCCCGGATCCCGATGTTCCAGATGCTCTCGGTCACCTCTAGCTCCCTGCGCGCCGCGCATTTCTTTTCGCCCGCGACGGTCCACGGTTCGCTCTGGCCGAAGGCAATTTCGTATCCCTCTTCAGCCCAGGCCGTGTCCTCCTTCAGCCGGAAGGAAACCGTCACCGTGTATTCCCCGGGAACCGTCTGCCCGCCGAAGGGCAGCGGATACTGCTTTTCGCTCAGCGGCGGCACGTCCGTCGCAACCGTCTCCCGGCGGATTACCCTGCCGTCGCGCTCCAGCGTCGCCACGCAGCTGTATTCCGCAGTGGAGGTGAACATATGCCGGTTGATCACCGTCATCTGCTCCGCGTCCGCCTTTACGACGATGTTCTGGTAGTTGTATTTGACCTCCTGCAGCTTGGGGGTCGGCTTCCCGTCGGCAAACACGATCCCATTGCCGCAGAAAATGCCGTCGTTCGGCCGGTCGTCCCAATCTCCGCCGTACAGCAGCGTTTTCTTTCCGAACCGGTCCCGGCCCGTCATCGCCTGGTCGATGAAGTCCCAGATGAATCCGCCCTGGTACAGTTCCTCCTCATACGCCAGCTCCGTGTATTTGTGCATGGCGCCGTTGGAATTGCCCATGGAGTGGGTGTATTCGCACAGGATGAACGGCTTCTCCCGGTGCTCTTTCAGCCATTCCCGAATCCGGTCCGCCGGGGTGTACATCTCGGATTCGATATCGGTGATTTCGGGAATGCGCAGTTCGCTCTTCCCGAGGAAGGCCACCTGCCGGTCCCCTTCGTAGTGCACCGGCCGGCTGGGATCCAGCCGTTTCATTTCCCGGCTCATGGCAAGGATCACGGTCCCGGTCAGGCTCTCGTTGCCGCAGCTCCAGATCAGGATGCTCGGGTGGTTCCGGTCCCTCCCGACCATGGAACGTACACGGTCGGTCAGCAGCGGCTCCCAGTCCTTCCGGTTCCCGGGGAACATCTCGTCCGCGCTGATCCGTCCGTGCCACAGCATGTCCCACATGCCGTGGCTTTCCATATTGTTCTCGTCAATCACGTACAGCCCCAGCTCGTCGCACAGGCGGTAGACCGCGCTCGTGTTCGGGTAGTGGCTGGTCCGGACCGCGTTGATGTTGTTCCGCTTCATCAGGATCAGATCGCGCCGGATTTTTTCCTCCGTCACCGCGCGCCCGGTCTCGCCGCAGAAATCGTGCCGGTTCGTTCCCTTGAATACGACGCGTACGCCGTTCACCCGGATCACGCTGTCTTTGATCTCGATCTTCCGGAATCCGGTTTTCACCGGAACGATTTCCTCCGCCCCGTCCGGCGCCGTCAGCCGCATTTCCGCGGTGTAGAGGTACGGATCCTCCGCGCTCCACAGCCGCGGCGCGCCGATTTCGATGCTCCCGCTGATCTCCGTATCCCCGCTGACCGTGCCTTCCGCCTGCGCCAGCGTTTTCCCGCCGTCCAGCAGACGGAATGCCATCGCCGTTCCCTCCGGCGCGCTGACCTTCGCCTTCCATTGCAGCACGCCTTTTTTCAGCGTGTCGTCCGGCTCCGCCTGAATCTGCAGGTCCCAGACGTGCGCTTCCGGCGCCGCGTACAGGATCACATCCCGGTACAGCCCGGAGAACCGCAGGAAATCCTGGTCCTCGAGCCAGCTTCCAGCGCAGAAACGGTATACCCGGCAGGCAAGCTTGTTCTCCCCCTCCCGGATCGCCCCGGTCAGTTCAAACTCGTGCGGCGTGAAGCTGTCCGAGGAAAAGCCGATGTACTGCCCGTTCAGCCATACCGCCACGCAGCTTTCCGCCCCCTGGAAGGACACGAAAATCCGCCGGCCTTTCATCGCCTCCGGCAGGAAAAAGTTTTTCACGTAGCATGCCACGGGATTGAACCGTTCCGGAATCTCTCCCGGCCTGATCGTCTCCTGCCCGTTCCACGGATACTGTGTGTTGCAGTACTGCGGTACGCCGTATCCCTCCCGCTGGATGTGCGCGGGCACCGTCATGTCCGCCCATCCGCTGCAGTCGTATTCCGGCTGCTCGAATCCGGGAATGATCTGCCCCGGGTTCATCGCGTGGAAAAACTTCCATTGTCCGTTCAGGCTCATGCGCATGCAGGAGGCGCCTGCCTCCTTCTCCGCGTCGGAAATATACCATTCGTGGTCCGTGTGCGGATCCAGCCGGTTCTCCCGGAAATAGCCGGGGTCTTTCAGTTTCTTCTCGTCAAACATGCTTCTGCCGTCCCTCTCATTTTTTGCTGTTGTTTTTGCTGATATATCTGCGCCCTGCGATCACCGCCGCGGCCACCGCCGCGATCACGGCCAGCACGCCCAGCGCCTTCAGGCTGAATCGCGCGAAGTCCCGCATAAAGGAGATAAACCCGTTTTCTTCCTTCGGCGCCTCCGCCGGTTTCGCGGCTGCCTCCGTTTTCCCGGTTTCTTTCACTGCGACAGCCTCTGTCTCCGTGGTTCCGGCCGCCGCTGCGGCGTCCGCCGGTTCCTCCGCCCGCTTTGCCGCGGCGTCCTTCGCGGCCTCTTTCATGGCCGGCGCTTCCGCCATCATCATATCCGGCGCTTCCGCCGCCTCATAGAAAACTTCTTCCTCTGCTGCGGCTTCCCCTGCGTCTTCCGCCGCGTTCCCGGCCATGCCGGACGCTTCCTTCATCTGCGCGGCCATAACAGGCGCTTCCTCCATCAGCGCGGCGTTGTCCGCTTCCGCCACTTCCTCCCGCTCTTCCGCGGCCTGCAGTGCGTCCGCTTTCAGCGCGTTGCTGCCCGCCGCGTCCACGCTGTACACCACCTGGGCCTGCGGCGCGGGCGCGGTCACGGCCGGGTGCCTCCTGTTCCATCCACGGGTGATCAGCGTGCCGCCGACCAGGAATACAAACAGGGCGGCTGCGCTCAGGATATATCTTGTCTGCCGAGTCCGTTCGCTGTGCTTGTGTGCTTTCTGTTCTTCCTGAATCTGCTTCGTCCAGCGCGCATGGAAATCGGCCGGCATCTCCGGCGTTTCTTCTGCCATCTCTTCAAGGAGCCTGTCCAGTTCCTCCCGGTTTTCCTTCACGGCCGATCCCTCCTTTCTGCGTGTTCTCACTTCGTTGGACGCTTTTTCCCGCCGGAAGTTCCCTTCCTTCCGCGAGCCATTCCTTCAGTTTCGCTTTTGCCCGGTTTACCCGGCTTTTGATCGTTCCCTCGGAGACGCCCAGCTGCGCCGCCGCCTCTTCGTAGGGAACCCCTTCCAGCTGGGTCAGGATCAGCGCTTCCCGCTGCTCCTCCGGCAGCTGCGCGATCCCTTCCCGCAGCCGCCGCTTCTCCTCCGCCGCCAGAACTTTCTCCTCCGTCCCGGCCTTCGGGTCCGCCGGATCGAACCCCTGCTCCTTCAGCGGCTCGATGGATTCGCTCCGGTCCCGTTTCTTCCTTCGCAGGTAATCCATACAGCAGTTGGCGGCCACCCGGTATACCCAGGTTTCAAAGGCGCAGTCCCCGCGGTAGCTTTTCAGGTTCCGCCAGATGCGGATCATGGCTTCCTGGCCGCAGTCGCTCGCGGCTTCCCGCTCCCCGGTGTAGTGCCAGCAGACGCGCCAGATCATCTTTTCCAGCGGCGTCAGCAGCTGCTCAAAGGCCCCGGCGTCGCCCTGCTGTGCGCGCCTGAGCAGAAGCTCGTCCACCTTGATTTTCCTCCTGTCTCTGATGCAGAAAAATGCTGTTCGCCTTGCAATCTTCCATCCTCTTATGATAGCATAGCGGTGAGTTTTCGCCAACCATGAATTGTAAAACGAGGAAGGCTCCGGATGAATCAGACTGAGAATACCGCCATCGTGCTGCGCCGCGTCAATTACCGGGACAATGACCGTATGGTCACGCTTCTGTCCCCCTCCCGCGGCAGGATCGACGCGCTCATCCGCAACTGCCGCAAGCCGAAGTCGCACAATCTCAACGCCGCGGAGCTTTTTGCCCTCGGCGATTATATGCTCGTTGAAACCGGCGGCCGCATCATCGTGACCTCCGTTCATCTGATCGAGACCTTTTATCCCCTCCGCGCCGATTATGATCGCCTCACCTGCGCCGTCTGGCTCCTCAGCCTGGCCGAAGCCGCCGCCGAGCCGGAGCAGGAGCAGCAGGAGCTTTTCATGCTCCTCCTGCATACGCTCTCCCGCCTCGCTTTCTCCGCCCAGCCGTGGAAACCGCTCCTTTCCGGTTTCCTGCTCCATTTCTCCGCCTGCCAGGGTTTCAAGCCGCGCCTCAATCACTGCGTCCTCTGCGGCCGGCGTCCGGAGGAGCCGCCCTTCTTTTTCGGTGCGGAGGAAGGCGGCCTCATCTGCGGGGACTGCCGGCGCTCCCGCAGCCAGGTTCCCCTCTCCCCGGAGCAGCTCCGCTGGATGCGCCGCGCCCTGACGGTCGGCTCCGCCTCCTGGGTCAATACGCCGGAGGCGGAAGCGCCCTTTGACCTCCTCCGTTCCTATGTGGAGTCAAAGCTCGGCCGCCGCCTGAAGCCCGGCGCTCTTCTTCCGGAATAAAAAAACCGCGGAATCCGTTTCGGTTCCGCGATTTTTTTCTGTCCGCCGGTCATTTGCCGCCGATATTTTTCATCCGCTTTTCCAGCACTTCCGGCCGCGCGACACTCCAGCCGAAAAATCCCATGACCTCTCCGAGTTTGTGATACAGCCCGTGGCTGTAGGCCACCAGCCCGGCCTTCTCCAGGTGCAGCGCGCCGTTTGCGTCAATCAGGTCTTTCCGCACGGCGACCGCGGTCACTTCCGCCAGGAACATGTCGTGGCTCCCCAGGGGAAGCACCTGCTTCACCCTGCAGCTCAGGCTCGCCGGCGCGCCGTCAACCCGCGGAGCAGTTTCCATGCCTTCCGCCGGAATCAGGGTCAGTCCCGTTTCCTTAGCCTTATCCACGTCCCTGCCGCTGCGCACGCCGCAGAAATCCGTGGCCTTTGCCAGCGCTTCATCCACAAGGTTCACCACGAATTCCCCGCTCCCGGAGATCAGCCCGTGGGAGTACCTTTCCTTCCGCAGGCTGACGGAGACCATCGGGGGCTCGGAGTTCACCGTGCCCGCCCAGGCCGCCGTCACCAGGTCCCGGATTTCCGGGCGGCCCTTCTCCGCGCAGCTGATAAGCACCACCGGCGTGGGGTTCAGCATCGTGGAGGGGTTCAGGGATACATATTCAGCCATCGTTTTATCCTTTCACAACCATGTTCAGGATCTTCCGGCTCCGCTCAAGGAACGCGGTGATCTCTTCAGCCTCCAGCGGCTCCGCGGCCATCCGCGCCAGGTCGTATACCTGGGCGCAGACCATCTTGGTCGTTTCGTCCTCCGGATCCTTTCCGGCCAGCGCCTGCACCGTCGCGTTCCGGCGGTTCAGCACCAGCGTGAACCGGTCCGGCATCGGGAAGTTCTGCCCGTAGAGCCGGCTCATTTCCTTGTACCGGCGCATCTGCTCGTCTTCCGTGACCATGGCGGTCATCTCCGCGTCTCCGAGGGATTCAAGTTTTACCTCCAGTTTGTCGTTCCCCAGCGCGCCGCGGAACAGCGTCTGCATCTTCTCCGCGTCCAGCTCCTTGCCTTCCTCGGATTCCTCCTTCAGTCCGTCGATATCCGCGTCGACCCGGGCGAAGGTAACCCGGTCCTCCTCTTTCCCTTGGTATTCCATGAAGGACATGAAATTCCCGTCGATCAGCGTGTTCATCACCGCCACTTCGATCCCCCGGTCCGTGTAGAGCTTCACGGAGGCCGCCTGGCGCTTCTCGTCGTTGGT